>NZ_JAMPPE010000025.1:0-70699 GCF_028480905.1 Providencia sp. PROV156
CTTTTTATGCGCCTTGAACAGTCACATTTGTTGCTACTGACACGATAAAGAGAATAAAACGTCGTCCTCTTATAAGAGGGTATACTGAATTTTTTGAGATAACGTGTTTTACTTATAATTTTGTATGAATTATGAAGGTATCTTATAACAGTGAAGAGTTGCTTAGTTCTCACAGTCTATTTTGCTAGAATCCATGCGATATTAGCTGAATAATAAAATACAGGGAACAAATGTCAGAACAACATACCAATACTATCTCGCTGGGCGGCCCACAAAGACTACGCCGTGAGTTAAAGGCGCGCCATCTTGCGATGATTGCTATCGGTGGATCTATCGGTACCGGTTTATTCGTTGCATCCGGTGCAACGGTTGCACAAGCAGGCCCCGGTGGAGCACTCCTTTCTTATGCTATCATTGGCTTAATGGTCTACTTTTTAATGACCAGTTTAGGTGAATTAGCCGCTTATATGCCTGTCTCAGGCTCATTTGCAACCTATGGTGCAAAATATGTCGATGAAGGTTTTGGTTTCGCACTAGGGTGGAACTACTGGTACAACTGGGCTGTAACAATTGCAGTTGACTTAGTTGCTGCTCAATTGGTGATGACCTATTGGTTCCCAGATACCCCAGGTTGGATTTGGAGCGCTATTTTCCTTGCGATTATTTTCTTACTGAATTTCATCTCTGTGAAAGGGTTTGGTGAGGCGGAATACTGGTTCTCATTAATAAAAGTCACCACAGTCGTTATTTTTATTGTTGTTGGCGTATTAATGATTTTTGGCATCATGAGCGGTGCGGAAAATGCCGGGTGGCATAACTGGGAAATTGGTGATGCACCTTTTGCGGGTGGTTTTTCAGCAATGATTGGCGTGGCAATGATAGTTGGGTTCTCATTCCAAGGAACTGAATTAATCGGTATTGCTGCGGGGGAATCGAAAGATCCTGCCAAAAATATTCCCAAAGCAGTACGCAAAGTATTTTGGCGGATATTGTTATTCTATATCTTTGCAATCTTAATTATTAGTTTGATCATTCCTTATACTGATCCAAGCTTACTGCGTAATGATGTAAAAGATATTAGTGTGAGTCCATTCACTTTAGTATTTGAAAATGCAGGTTTATTATCTGCTGCTGCGGTGATGAATGCGGTTATCTTAACGGCAGTATTATCGGCAGGTAACTCGGGTATGTACGCATCAACGCGTATGTTGTATACCTTAGCGCGTGAAGGTAAAGCACCACGTATTTTCGCTCGTTTATCTAAAGGTGGCGTACCTCGTTATGCGTTGTTAGCAACGACGGTTATTGCGGGCTTATGTTTCTTGAGTTCCATGTTTGGAAACCAGACGGTGTACTTGTGGCTATTAAATACATCGGGGATGACAGGGTTTATTGCTTGGTTAGGTATTGCAATTAGCCATTATCGTTTCCGTAGAGGCTATATTGCACAAGGGAAAGATCTTAATGACTTACCTTATCGTTCAGGTTTCTTCCCAATTGGTCCTATTTTTGCCTTTATTTTGTGTTTAACAATTACATTAGGCCAAAACTACCAAGCCTTTTTAGAAGATAAAATTGATTGGGTAGGGGTTACGGCAACTTATATTGGAATTCCGCTGTTTTTAGCAATTTGGTTTGGTTATAAGATAGTGAAGAAAACAACGTTTATTCGCTATAAAGATATGAGCTTTCCAAGTTACCGAGAAAATTTAGATAAATAATATTCTTAGAATATCTATCATAAAAAACAGCACTCTTTATAGGGTGCTGTTTTTTTATATATAGCGCAACAAACCTGCATTTTGGCGGTAAAATAGGCTGAATGTTTGGCTTTACGATGATGGTCACAGAATTCCATTGATGAAAGTCATGATTAAACTAATAATCGTATTGATAAGTATTCTTATTTGCTTTATTGTTACCGCATAAAAAAAAGGTAAGTCAATGAGGTTAATAGTGGAGCTTAATACTATGTCGTCGGTAGCCAAGAAGTCTGTAGCTAGGTCGGTAGTAAAAGGAATAGGTTTAGCGTTATTAGCAAGTGCCAGTATGAGCGCTTGGGCTGCAACAGTGACTGATATTGCAGGCCGTACTGTTGAGGTTCCTGATAATGTTAATCGCATTTTATTAGGTGAAGGGCGCCTGTTTAGTGCAATAGCTCTGCTGGAAGGTGATAAACCTATTGACCGAATTGTCGGTTGGCAAGGTGACCTTCGAAAACTAGACCCTCAAACCTACGCTGTTTATAAAGCTAAATTCCCTGAAATTGACAATATTCCACTGATTGGTAATACCAGCGCAGATAGCGTCAGTTCAGAAAAAGTATTAACCCTAAATCCTGATATTGCGATTTTTGGTTTGTCAGGCCATGGGCCGGGTAAAAACAGTGAATTAGTTAACCAGCTTGAGAAAGCCGGCGTGCCTGTTGTATTTGTGGATTTCCGTGATAAACCACTGGAAAACACCTTGCCAAGTATGCGTTTACTTGGTAAAGCGTTGAACCGCGAACAGGCAGCAAATAAATATGTCGATTTTTATGAAAGAAACCAAAAATTAGTCACTGATATTACTTCTAAAATACCAGAAGATAAAAAACCAAGTGTTTTTATTGAGTTACGTGCAGGAGCATTTGAAGATTGCTGTGGTACCGCTGGCGATGGAAATATGGGGAACTTTATTGATTTAGCTGGTGGTAAAAATATTGCTAAAGGCGTTTTGCCGGGCGCGCTTGGTACGATGAACTTAGAGAAAATCATTGCTGCGGACCCAAATATTTACATTGCATCTGGAGCAAAAGCACCGGGAAGTAAAGATGCAGGCGTTCAATTAGGGGCGCAAAGTTCATTAGCTGATGCGAAAGAAAGCCTGAAAAAAATAACTGAACGTAAAGGAATTAGCTCGCTATCAGCTATAAAAGATAAGCAAGATTATGCTATCTGGCACAATTACTATAACTCTCCATACAATGTGATTGCGACACAAGTTTTCGCCAAATGGTTTTACCCAGAACGATTTACCGATCTTGAACCGCAAAAAACACTGGATGAATTACATAGAGAGTTTCTCGCTATCGAACCAACAGGTGTATATTGGGTCAGCGAAAAGTAATGAAAATGGGTAAGAATTGATGAGTATCACGAGCGAGCCAATAGTGGCGGCTGAAAAAGCAGCGATTCAGGCTGATAACAATGTAAAACAACATTATCAAAATATGTTGCGTCGTCGATTGACATGGATAGCTGTTATCGTCGCTGCGATTTTATTATCACTGGTTATTGATTTCACCTTAGGTCCTTCAGGGTTATCCCTTGAACGCTTATGGCAAACCTTAATGACCCCAGAAGCAGTTGATGCAGGAACTCGAGTCATTGTTTGGGATATCCGTCTGCCATATGCATTGATGGCCGTGGTGATTGGTATGTCATTAGGACTTGCTGGTGCTGAGATGCAAACGATCCTTAATAACCCGTTAGCGAGCCCATTTACACTAGGGGTATCTAATGCGGCGGCTTTTGGTGCCGCATTGGCGATTGTTTCAGGGATTGCAATTCCAGGCGTGCCTGACCAATGGGTAATATCAGCCAATGCCTTTATTTTTGCATTATTAGCAGCCTTGATGTTAGACGCGGTAACTCGCTGGACGCGTGTAGCAACCTCAGGTGTCGTATTGTTCGGTATTGCACTTGTGTTTACCTTTAATGCATTGGTTTCTATGATGCAATTCATCGCAACAGAAGATACCTTGCAGGGTTTAGTCTTTTGGACGATGGGCAGTTTATCAAAAGCAACATGGGTAAAACTTGGTGTGATGGCATTGGTTTTCGCGCTTGTTTTCCCGGTTGCCATGATGAGTTCATGGAAATTAACGGCTTTAAGGTTGGGTGAAGATAGGGCGATCAGTTTCGGTATTGATGTGCGCCGTTTAAGGCTAACAACATTATTACGTATTAGTATTTTATCGGCTTTAGCGGTGGCGTTTGTGGGGCCTATCGCCTTTATTGGTTTAGTCGCACCGCATATTGCAAGGTTGATTTTTGGTGAAGATCACCGTTTTTATCTGCCAGCAAGTGCATTAATTGGGGCGTTAATCTTATCAATGGCCTCAATAGCATCGAAGAATATTATTCCGGGTGTGATTATTCCTGTTGGGATTGTGACATCGTTAGTGGGTGTGCCGTTTTTCTTAAGCATTATTTTACGTCATAGAGGGAACGTATCATGAGTGGCCTGATTATTAACCAATTTAATGCAGGTTACCCAAAGCGCCCCGTAATTGAGAACCTATCGACGGATATCTTACCTCGCGGCAAGATAACAGTATTACTTGGGCCCAATGGTAGTGGCAAATCCACATTGTTACGTTCTTTGGCGGGGCTAAATAAAGCCACAGGGCAGCTGCTACTGGATGGCCAGGACTTAACTCAACAGAGTTTTGCCCAGCGAGCACAGAATGTGGTGTATTTACCGCAAACGTTACCTGCTGGTGTACATCTGTATGTTTTAGAGTCAGTGATTGTTGCTCAACGTGCTTCAGGCGGTTTGAGCAATGAGAATAGTAAAGACGAAGTGATGGGGTTATTACGTCAATTGGGTATTGAACATTTGGCGTTAAGTTATTTAGACCAACTTTCAGGTGGTCAAAAACAATTAGTGGGTTTGGCACAATCTTTAATTCGTCAACCCAACTTATTGTTATTAGATGAACCTTTAAGTGCACTGGATTTAAATTACCAATATCATGTGATGGATTTAGTCGCGAAAGAAACGAAACGTCGAAATATAATCACGGTTGTGGTGGTTCATGATATTAACATTGCTCTCAAACACGCAGAACATGTATTAATGTTGAAGCAAGGTAATTTAATTGCTCAAGGTGAACCTGCTGAGGTAATTACCCCTGAAAGCCTTGCTGAGGTCTATGGTGTACGCGGTCGTATCGAACGTTGTTCGCAAGGTGTTCCGCAAGTCCTAATAGATGGGCTGGTTGATAAATTAGCAAGTTAATATCGTAATAGAATAATGTGCTTGCAGCACTCGGCAAGCACATTAAATAAAAATAAAATGAGAGGATGTAATATTAAAAAAAACAAATTAAATATTAATTAATAGTAATTACCCACAGGAAATTTAATTGAATTATATAATGGTTTTTTACCATGGATTTCCTATGGGTATTTAAATACCCCAATAATAAAAAATATTTTTTGATTCAATGAAATCAATGTGAGCAAATCAATTCATATATAAAACAAAATATCTCTTGGAGAGTTGGGAATGGTTGTTTTTAATAAAAGAAAAGTGGCAATTAGCATTATTGCGGCTATTGCTGCGGCACCTGCATTTGCTGATGACAGTAAAGATAAAATCTATGTAACAACAGCATCAGGTTATCAACAGAAAATTGAAGATGCACCTGCGTCTATTTCTGTAGTAACTCGCGAACAACTCGAAACTAAAGCTTATCGTGATGTGACTGACGCATTAAAAGATGTACCGGGTGTTTTAGTCACCGGAGGCGGTAGTAGCTCAGACATCAGCATCCGTGGTATGGATGCTAAATACACCATGATTTTAATCGACGGTAAACGCGTTGATACACGCAGCACTCGCCCAAATAGTGATGGTTCTGGTATTGAACAAGGTTGGTTACCACCATTACCCGCCATTGAGCGTATTGAAGTAGTACGTGGCCCAATGTCATCGCTGTACGGTTCAGATGCGATGGGAGGGGTTATCAATATTATCACTCGTCGTGTTCAACAAGAGTGGACGACCAGTTTACGTGCAGACGCAACAATTACGGAACGTAAAAATTCAGGTAATACAGGGCAAGGCAGCTTTTACACCTCAGGTCCATTAATTGATGGTCTACTGGGTGTGAAACTACAAGGACAATATTCACATCGTGGTGAAGATAAAATCATTAATGGTTTTAACCGTCAAATCATGGCGAGTGGTGGAGCAACGGTATCGTTGACTCCAGATGACAAAAATACCTTCGACGCAGAATTTAAACGTGATAACCAACATCGTGATGACCGTGAGGGTTATACCAGCAAAAGAGGCGACGGTAGCGGTTTTAGCAAATATGAGTTGACTCATATGGCATTAACCCATACGGGTATTTATGATATTGCATCAACAGATACCTATGTTCAATACGATGAGACAAAAAACCCAGGCCGTAAAATGACGGCAGAAGACCTTGTTTTCCGTAATCAAAGTGTCTTTTTATTGGGGGATCATAGTTTAAGCCTTGGTGGTCAATATCGTAAAGAGAAGTTGAAAGACGAAGGTAATAAATTTAAACAGTATAATCAGCTTGAACGATATAGCTGGGCGTTATTTGCAGAAGATGAATGGTTAATGACCAATGATTTTGCGTTAACCGGTGGTATTCGTATGGATAAAGACGAAAACTACGGTTCACACTGGACTCCACGTTTATATGGTGTGTGGCATGCTGATGAACAGTGGACAATTAAAGGTGGGGTAACTACAGGTTATAAAGCACCAAGCTTGCGTGAATCGTCCGCAAACTGGGGACAAGCAACAGGCGGTAGTGCAGGAAATGCCGTTATTTATGGTAATCCTGATTTAAAACCAGAGAAAAGTATTACTGAAGAAATTGGTGTTATTTGGAACAATCAGGATAATATTACTGCTGGGATAACTATCTATAACACTGACTTTAAAGATAAAATTACTGAAGTTAGGCGTTGTGAAGAAAATAGTAGCACAGTAAGAGCATGTACAGTAGCTCAAGATGGTGAAGGTGACAAGCCTAACAAACCGTATCGTTTCATCAGCGATAAAGCGAACGTTGATAAAGCAAGAATGCGAGGTGTTGAACTAACGTTCAACTGGCGTATTGTGGATGACTTAAGCTTTGCAGCTAACTACACCTATACTGATACTGAACAAAAAAGTGGTGTAAATAAAGGTAAGCCATTAAATAAACAGCCTAAACATATGGCTAACTCCACTCTGACATGGCAAACTACTGAAGATTTAGAAACATGGACGCGTATGAATTTCCGTGGTAAAACCTCTGAATACCAAGGTCGTGGACAAAAAATGTCAAGTGGTACAGCATCTTATGCTTTATTTGATTTAGGTGCGAGTTATCAGCTTAACAAAAACGCGAACATTGTTGGTGGTGTCTATAACGTCTTAGATCGCCGAATCGATAATGCGACTTACGGTGCCGAATTAGAAGGCCGTCGCTACAATATCGGTATCAACTACAACTTCTAATCGAATAATTAATCTCGATTAATCCAAACCCTTTGGCTTCCCCAAAGGGTTTTTTGCTGATTAAAATCTGATAAAAACGCTCAGAAAAAAAGATATAAGCAGATAGGGCAAAAAGTCAGAAATAATCAAAATTTCTCATGGAAAATAGGGTGATTTGTTAACAATTTAACTTGCTATTTCGAGTTATGGCGTGCAAAATGCGCGAACTAAAAAATAACTGATGCTTAATCAAATGAAGCATCGGTTTTTTTGTTTTTAGGAACGTTCATTCTAGCGGGGCCGGACATAGAGCCGGAGAGATAATTTTAATATTTACGTGTAGCAAACATTTTACGCTACCGATTTGAGGAATGCTTTTATGGCTTACTTTTTCGCATTCGCAGCAGGGCCAGGCGCTGGCGGCTGCCGTATCGATGACTACGGGGCTCTCGGTGGCTTCGCTCACACGCCTTTCTCCCTTTCTTCGTTTTTCTCTGCCTATAGGCAGATGCAAAGTCTTCCCAGTAACTGTCGATTAAGCCGAAGTAGTATGCAATCGAAAGTTATGGGAGGGCTTAGACGTGCAAAATAATACGCCAATTCCATTAGACATCGGTCACAATCAAACGGGTGCGAATAACCGCGTACAACTTGCAAAAACCTTAACATTGGTGCAAGTGGTCATGATCGGTATTGCGTATATCCAGCCAATGACGATATTTGATACCTTCGGAATGGTGTCAGATAAAACCGGTGGACATGTTCCAACTTCATACATTATTGCACTTGCTGCGATACTGTTTACTGCTCTGAGCTATGGTAAATTGGTGAAACGTTTCCCATCAGCCGGTTCAGCGTACACTTACGCCCAAAAATCAATGAGCCCACATATTGGCTTCTTGGTGGGTTGGACATCCTTGCTGTCCTATATTTTTATGCCAATGATCAACATCTTATTGGCTAAAATTTATTTACAAGATATTTTCCCTAATGTTGAGCCAGCGATTTTTGTTGTGGGATTAGTCATATTAATGACAGCAGCAAACTTACGCGGTATCAACGTGATAGCGAATTTAAGTACCGTGATTGCGATTATCCAAATTGGGGTAATGGCGGTCTTTACGGGCTTAGTGATTCACGGCGTTTCAAATGGTGAAGGTTCAGGTGAGATTTGGACATTTAACCCATTTGCTAATGAAAAAACCGAAGTGATCCCGCTTATTGCTGGGGCAACAATCCTTTGTTTCTCATTCTTAGGTTTCGACGGATTAAGCTCACTGTCAGAAGAAACACCTAATGCAGGCAAAGTGATCCCACGTGCTATTTTCTTAACCGCGTTAATCGGTGGAATTATTTTTATTACTGTGTCTTTCTTCTTACAGCAGTATTTCCCTGATGTTTCACGTTTTAAGAATATTAATGAAACACAGCCAGATATTATGCGTTTTGTTGCTGGTGCATTCTTCCAGTCAATCATTCTGGTTTTCTCATGTGTTACGGTATTAGCGTCAGGTATGGCGGCTCACGCAGGTAGCGCACGTTTAATGTACGTTATGGGGCGTGATGGGGTATTCCCAGAAAAAGTGTTTGGTTATGTAAGCCCAACATGGCGTACTCCGGCATACAACGTATTAATGGTTGGTTTCTTGGCATTAGGCGCTATCTGGTTTGAAATGGATTTTGCAACCGCGTTAATTAACTTTGGTGCGTTAATCGCGTTTACCTTTGTTAATATTTCGGTTATCAGCCAATTCTTTATTCGTGAACGCCGTATGACAGGGTTCAAAAATATCCTGAATTACTTGATTTTGCCTGTTATTGGTACACTGACAGTGTGTGTGTTATGGCTGAATATCGAAGAAGACTCAATGGTTTACGGATTGGTTTGGACGGCAGTTGGTTTGGTCTATATGGCTGTACTGACACGTATGTTTAAGCGGCCTATGCCGCAAATGAGCGACGTTTAACTATATTCTTCATAATTTCGCGCCGTAGCTACGTTATTCTTCATATTTCGCGCCGTAGCGGCGTTGCGTTCTCAAAACGACATGGGTCACATACTTATGTATGCTCCCCATGATCGTTTTGCTCGGCGCCTTGCTACAACACGAACTATTTTGAATATGTCCAGAATTAGATTCAAAAATAGCGCCTTGAGGCGCTATTTTTTTACCCGTTAAGAATTATTTAAGATAAAGCGTGTAGCCTATTAACATCATAATATTATGTGATATTGTTGTTACAACACATAATGCAGAACTATGATAATCACGAATTCGATTAATAAGGCACACAAATGAATGATGCAAAGAAACCTGAGAATCAACGGTTATTACTGACGCTTAGGAATATTGTTGGCAAAAAAAATATTTTAACAGAGCCACATAAAACAGAACGTTATCGTAAAGGCTTCCGCTCTGGTATGGGGGATGCAATCGCGGTTGTATTTCCAACAACATTGCTCGAACAGTGGTATGTTTTCAAGGCGTGTGTTGAAGCAGACAAAATTGTCCTGATGCAAGCGGCTAATACAGGGTTAACCGAAGGGTCGACACCGAGTGGCTATGACTATGATCGCGATATCGTCATTATTAGTACGTTGAAATTAAACCAAATTCAAGTTTTACCGGAATTTAACCAAGTCGTTGCGATGCCGGGGAGTACTTTGTACGACTTGGAGAAAATCTTAAAACCATTAGGGCGTGAACCGCACTCTTTGATTGGCTCTTCTTGTATTGGAGCTTCGGTTGTGGGTGGTATTTGTAATAGTTCTGGCGGTTCATTAGTGCGTAGAGGCCCCGCCTATACTGAGCTTGCTCTTTATGGTCGAGTCAGTGACGATGGAAAAGTGGAGCTTGTCAATCACCTAGGTATTGATTTAGGTAACACACCAGAAGAAATCCTGACGAATTTACAAAATCGTGGCTATAGTAGTGAAGACGTACAAGTTAGCGATAAACTCGCTTCTGACCATGAGTATGCAGAGCGCGTTCGTGATGTCGATGCAGATACACCATCACGCTTTAACGCGGATGAACGTCGTCTATTTGAAGCATCAGGGTGCGCAGGAAAATTAGCCGTGTTTGCGGTTCGTTTAGATACCTTCCCAGCCGATAAAAAAACACAGGTATTTTATATCGGTTCAAATAACCCTGACGTTTTGGAAGATATACGCCGTTATATTTTAAGTGAATTTAAAAACCTGCCAGTTGCAGGTGAATATATGCACCGTGGTTGCTTCGATATAGCAGAAGTTTATGGTAAAGATACCTTTTTAATGATTGATAAATTTGGTACTGACAAAATGCCAATGTTTTTCACTATTAAAGGGCGTATTGATGCAGTATTAAATAAAGTCCCATTCCTGCCATCAAATCTGATCGACCGTACTATGCAGGTTCTCAGTAAATTATGGCCTTCCCATTTACCACCACGTATGAAAGAGTTTCGTGATCGTTATGAACACCATTTAATGTTAAAAATGGCCGGAGATGGCATTGATGAGGCTAAAGTTTGGCTAAAATCTTATTTTGCAAGCGCCGATGGCGGCTATTTTGAATGTACACCAGAAGAGGGGGCAAAAGCATTTTTACACCGCTTTGCCGCTGCTGGCTCCGCTGTTCGTTATCACGCTGTTCATAATAAAGATGTGGAAGATGTATTACCTCTCGACATTGCTTTACGTCGCAATGATAGAAATTGGTTTGAAACATTACCACCAGAAATTGAAAAGCTATTAGTTCATAAATTATACTGCGGTCATTTTATGTGCCATGTTATGCACCAAGACTATGTCTTGAAAAAAGGCGTTGACCCGAAAGAACTAAAAGAAAAAATGTTAGCTTTATTAGATGAAAGGGGGGCTCAATATCCTGCGGAACATAACGTAGGGCATTTATATAAAGCCCCAGAACAATTAAAATCATTTTATAAACAATCTGACCCTACAAATACAATGAACCCCGGTTTAGGTAAAACAACTAAACGCAAAAATTGGGAAGGGGATTGTGGCTGCGCTCATACTCATGATCATTAATGAACGCGTCATATAAATAACAAAAGGCAGGTATTGGGAAACGTTTCAATATCTGCCTTTTTTATTACTAAATTAACTGGCGAGATCTCTCGCATAGCTAATCAATGCTTTTAATTGTTGGCAACGCTTTTCATCATGTTGATGCTCTACAAGTAATAGCTGTATTTGTTGCATATATTCTGTTAAACGCTCTTCACTAAAGTAGTCTCTACGGTGCTGTAACCAGCGTTGCTGCTCATCATAAGACAAGGTGGCAGGGTAGTTACGTGCTTTATAGCGAAAGAAGAGCTCTTTCATGCGCTTATCTTCAAAACTGAGTTCCAATGCAGGCAAGTTCTGTGGCGATGTTTCACGAATAATATCCATGGTTGAGCGGTCAGAAGGACTAAAGAATCCATTATAAATTTGTGTATCGACATCATCCGACTCTGTAAATACTTGTGGTTCGCTAAATAACTCAATTAATTTATTACGAATTTCAGGGTTCTTGCGTAAAGTTTCCAGATTGCGCATACACAAGTCACGGTCAACACCGGTTCGTTCCGCATCTTCAGGGCGCAGTGTTTTTTCTGGTGCTAAAATAGGGCACTTATTAATGTGAACGAGTTTTACAGGAACGGGAGAAGCGCCTGCCAATTCAGCTTTAGGTGTATATAATCGGGTACGCAATTGTTGAACATCTAACTCAACTAATGGTGAGATATCAGCAGATAAATCACACATAATAACGGCATTTTTGTTGTCAGGGTGCCAAGCAAGAGGAGCGACTAAGCTGACATAAGAACGTAATGCACCAAACATACCAGACACATGAACTAGTGGTGTTATTTCTACAATATCAATAAGTTGACTTATTTTGTTTTTATTTCTTAATTGATAAAAATAATCAAACATTCTGGGTTGAGCGGCTTTCAACAGTTTGGCCATGTTAATGGTGGCTAAAACGTCAGACATTGCATCGTGAGCATTTTCATGAGCAACACCATTCGCTTTAGTTAAATGTTCTAAACGCATACTCGGCAGGCCATCTTCATTCTCTGGCCATTGAAGACCTTCAGGGCGAAGCGCAAAACAGGCACGCAAAGTGTCGAGTAAATCCCAACGTGAATTTCCTTGCTGCCAACTATAGGCATACGGGTCATAAAAATTTCGATAAAAAATATTACGGGTAACTTCATCATCGAAATGAATATTGTTGTAACCCATAATGCAGGTATTGGGGACACTAAAAGCCGCATGAATTCGTTTAGCAAACTCGGCTTCATTAACGCCTTGAGATAATGCGACCTGTGGGGTGATCCCAGTGATCATGACGGCTTCAGGTTGCGGCAAATAGTCATCAGCTGGAGCGCAATAAAAAACCTCTGGCTCTTCAATGATATTAAAATCAAGGTCGGTGCGGACGCCTGCAAATTGCGCAGGCCGATCAAGAGCAGGGCGCTTACCAAAAGTTTCATAGTCATGAATAAAAAAAGTAGGTTGTTTTTTATTATCTTGCAACGTTTTCACCATTTCGATGGTTATATAGTAGATTGATAGTGGTTAATTTATTGGTATTCACTATACATTGTTGATTAATGATACCTTATCTACTGTGAAAGCTAAACCAAGGCTATCTGATATTGAACTGGCGCGATTGATAGCAGTTTAATTTGATAACTCGATAGAATATTTTACCCAGCAGGAGGCCGTTATCTTAAGTTATAAGTATTGTGATAACCGTCACATATATTAATTGTTAACGTTAACATTAGTGATTAACATCACAATTAATAGGTGATTTTGTGGTTTGTAATTAATGTTAACCTTAACATTTCATCAGGATAATTTTTGTTAGGTGATGAAATATGAATCGTGGTTCAAGAAAGTATTATGCCTCTTTGAGTGCATTATTGTTTTTTTTCTTTTTCACCTGGTCATCAACATTTTCTGTCGTTGCAATCTGGCTGCGTAAATATGTTGGTTTAGATGGCGCAGATACTGGGGTTATTTTTTCTTGTATTTCGATTGTGGCGCTTTGCGCGCAACCACTTTATGGATTCATGCAGGATAAATTAGGGTTACGAAAAAATTTACTATTATTTATTGCAGTATTACTGATTGCATCAGGGCCATTTTTTATGGTTTTTGGTACGTTGCTAAAATGGAATGTATTTTTAGGCAGTGCAATTGGTGGCTTATTTATTGGTATGACCTTTCACGCAGGGATTGGGGTGCTTGAGTCTTATACAGAGAGGGTCAGCCGATTACGTAATTTTGAGTATGGTAAAGCGAGGATGTGGGGCTCATTGGGTTGGGCGACAGCTACCTTTTTTGCCGGGCGTAACATTAACGTGAACCCTGATTACAATTTTATTATGGCAACTGTTTCAGGCCTATTATTTTTAGTTATTCTATTGAAATTAAAAACGGCAAATACGGATGCTTATAATAGCCTTGAACATGGCAAACCTTCTACGATAACCGTGAAAGACGCTCTACAATTGTTTGTACAACCTCAATTTTGGGCTTTAATATTATTTGTATTAGGAACCTGTATATACAGTGTATATGACCAGCAATTTATGGTGTATTTTGCTCATCAATTTCAGAATGAACAATTAGGTAATGAGATGTACGGTTATCTAAACTCATTGCAGGTTTTCTTGGAAGCAGGGGGGATGTTTTTAGCACCATTTATCGTCAACCGGATAGGTGCTAAAAATGGGTTATTATTTGCGAGTTCAGTGATGGCGTTACGCATTATTGGTTCAGGCTTAGTTGATGGTGCAATTATGATATCGATAATGAAATTACTGCATGCCGTTGAACTCCCGATTCTTTTAGTCGCGATTTTTAAATATAACAGCCTTCATTTTGATAAACGTTTGTCATCGACACTTTATTTGGTTGGCTTTAGCTGCATGAGCTCTGTAGTTGCAAGTATTTTATCGCCATTAGCTGGCTGGGGATACGATCAAATTGGTTTTGCTCATACTTATCTCGTCATGGGGGGATTTGTGATTATTACGACAATATTATCTGCATTTTGTCTCAGAGGTGACGGGACAGGTAATCAAGAAATCGGAAGTAAAGATCAGAGAAATAAGTTTGATAAAGATCACTCCGATAATTTGGTCGTTAAAGTATAAAGTGAAATCAAGTTTCAGCGGAATAATTTGATAAATATGCGAAACGGGCTTGTAACACGATAGGATTAGAATGTATTGTGTTAATAGATAATGCGTTTTGAATATTGACTAGAGGGTTTTAAACATGGACAACGCTAACAAGCCGTCTTTCCAAAATGTTCTGGAATTTGTGCGTATGTTTCGTCGCAAAAATAAAATTCGTCGTGAAATCACCGACAATGAGAAAAAAATTCGTGATAACCAGAAGCGTGTTTTGCTACTGGATAACTTGAGTGAATATATAAAACCAGGCATGTCGATTGAGGATATTCAGGCAATTATTGCGAACATGCGTAGCGATTATGATGATCGTGTTGATGATTATATTATCAAGAACGCTGAGCTTTCCAAAGAGCGCCGTGAAATATCTAAAAAACTCAAAGAAATGGGTGAATTGCCTCGCATCGATGTAAAATAATCAACTAATAAAGCCGAGATAATCTCGGCTTTATTGTTTTTGAGTTATTATCATGAAGGTTTGTTGTTATAAATTTAGTTTATTAACTTGTTTGATTAATGCAGTTGCTAATCTTTCCATTTCATTTTCTGCAATAAATCCCATCGTCACTGCGGCAGCAACAAGCTGACCTTCGCCATTAAATACAGGACAAGCAATAGATTGCGCTCCGGGAATACCTTCTGTTGGTTGGTAACGGATAGCATAGCCTTGTTGGGTCACTTTATGAATTTCGTCTTGTGAATAGGAATTAGAGCCAAATTGGCCATCAAATGCTGAATAAACCAGCCCTGCCGCACTTTTTACGACAGGCAATGGCGTGTTAGGTAAAAAGTCAATTTCAATATTTTTAAAGCTACGATTATATTTAACCAAAGAAAGTGCTTTCCCTAAGCGGGTGGCAACACCTGTTGAGACATTTTGTTCATCACGAAATTGAATCAAAGCATTATTAATAGTGTCGATATAAGAGTCTTCAGGTTTAACAAAATTGGCTAAGAAGGTTAAATTTCGGCCTAAGCCATAACGGCTAGTTTGAATGTCTTGATACAGCATTTGTGTACGGCATAGTGAAACAAGATATTTATGTAGCCGACTTTTTGATATCTCACAGCCTTTTGAAATATCCGCTGCGCGCGCAATACCTCCATTCTGAGCAATATAATTTAAAATGCTTACGGCTATATCAACAGAATTAACACCTTGCAGAGTAGACATACATAAACCACCTAAATTTAACAAGTTTGGGTATTTTACCATGAGTTGCCTTGTGCTGCTAACGACCCGACGTGACAAACAAAATAATCCGAAAGCGGTAGTACGTTATTACCTATAAATAGATAGAATTATTGATGCTACTCAAGTTCACTTTTGGTGAATGGAGTATATATATAGTGAACTTTAAAAAGCAATGTCGAGGTTTACTATAATGAAAACTATAAATTCACTACGTTTGAAACGCCGAACTCTGCTCAAAGGGCTTGGTGTTGTGGGGTTGGCGAGTATTGCTCCCTGTTCTTATACACAAGAAAACAGCAATCAACCCTTACCTAAGGTGCGACTAAAATTGTCGGACTACAAAACATTTCGGTCAACTTGTGCAATGGAGTGTTTACATTGCAACCTAACTGCATATACCTATCAAGGTAAGCTGATGAAAATACAGGCGACTGAAGGGTTTAATGTCAAATGTTGCTTGCGAGGTATGAGCCGGACTAAATGGGTCTATCATGAGCAACGCATCAAAACCCCATTACTGCGAGTCGGCGAAAAAGGTAAAGCGGAATTCAAACCGATAAGCTGGGATGAAGCGCTGGATCTTATCGAAAAAAATATCAGAGAAACCATTGATAAATATGGTAATGAAGGGTTATTTATTTCCACGCATGCAGGGAATATGGACTCTATCAAGAATGATATGGGAAAAGCCTTTTTTGATTATTTAGGCGGAGCAACGAAACAGGCGGGTTCATTGTGTTGTTCAGCGGTAACAGCAGCGATGATCCCAATGCTAGGTTTAAGGTATGCAGATACCCGAGATACGATAGCCGACAGCCGCTATATCTTATGTTGGGGAAATAATCCTGCTGTTACCATGCAAGCCTATTTTAAAAATTATAACCAAGCGAGAAGAAATGGTGCTCGACTAGTGGTTATTGACCCGCGCTATAGTGAAACCGCTGCAAAAGCAGACGAGTGGATCCCGATTATTCCAGGGACGGATACGGCTTTGGCATTGGGAATGATCAAAATCATTATTGAAGAAAACCGAATAGACGAAAACTTCCTTAGAACACATACAGGCGCTGTTTATTTAGTTGACGCCAATCAGAAACAAGTTAGGCAAAATAATGACGATAAGGACAGTTATTTAGTTTTCGACATATTAAGCAAAAAATTAGTTCGTCATGATTCATCGGGTATTAAACCGGCACTATTCCAACAGGAGCTTCCTGAAGATTTGGGGTATACCACGGTTTTTGAGCAAATTTATCAACAAGCCAAAGCATGGGATGTTGCTCGAGTCAGTGAAGAAACCGATGTTCCAGCGGAAACTATCGTACGTCTTGCTCGGGATTACTCATCAATAACACCTTCAATGATTGTGCAAAATATGTCAGGAGCACAGCGAACTGAGCACGGTGCTTATGTTGCAGGAAGTCAATTCTACCTTGCATTACTCACTGGCAATATCGGTAAACGAGGGGCGGGGGTTTGTGATGCCGGTGGAGCTCGGCAAATGGCTAACTTTAGTCCAATCGTTCCTCCTGCTCCGAATGTGAAAAATATTCCACCTATTCCGGTGGCGAAAGTTGGTGATTTTATCGTCAATAAAAAGCCGCATCCGATTAATTTTTGGTGGATTATGACAATGGGGGTTATGACCCAATTACCGAATACTAACAAGGTTCGGGAGGCTCTGAAGAAAGTTCCATTTGTAGTGGTGGCTGATAATCTCATGAGCTCAACAGCGTTATATGCAGATTTAGTCCTACCTGTTACAACGATTTTTGAAGATACAAGTTTGATGGCGGGGGTACGTAGCCAATATGTTCAATTAATGGAACAAGCCGTTGAACCTGTTGGTGAAGCAAAACCCGATTATTGGATTTTCGCCCGGTTAGCAGAGCGTTTCGGCTTTGGAGATGTATTCAATAAGCCAATAGAACACTACATTGATGCCTGTTTAGTCGGTTCAGGCATCACTCGTCAAATGTTAGAAAAAGGCCCAGTACGTCCCGTAGAAGGAGACTGGATTCCTTTCAAAGACGGTATTTTTAGAACATCGACTAAAAAAGCGCACTTGTTTGTTGAAGATTGGCAAAAGAAAAACTTTTCGCCTGTCGTCGCTTACTATCAAGTGACTGAATCTGTTAAAGGTTCACCTGAATTAGCCAAAAAGTATCCATTAATGGCGGTTCAGCGCAAGTTAGCGCGTAGTGTGCATTCAAGTCATGGAATGAATGAATGGATTCTGGAAGTACAACGAAATCAGCCGAATGTTTTAATTCACCCAGAAGATGCTAAATCTAGAGGTATTCAGAATGGGGAATGGGCAATCACCTTTAATGACCGAGGAGAACACAGAGCCATTGCTGTTGTGACAACGCATATTAAAAAAGGCGTGATTTCACTAGATAACGGCTGGTGGGAGCAGCAGGGGGGAAGCAGCAGTCATGTCACGAATGACCAAGTTGAACATTTGGGAACAGGGCACTGCTGTAATAGTACGTTAGTTGATGTCAGAAGGGAGGCGTAATCATGGTTAAGCAATATGGTTTTTTGATAAATACAAAAGATTGCTATGGTTGCCGTACTTGTTCAATGGCCTGTAAATCCGAAAATGTCACCCCACCAGGGGTTATGTGGCGTCGAGTTCGCGAATTTAATGATGACTCACCGAATGCCCAAGCATTTATTACGATGTCTTGTAATCATTGTGATGATCCTCAATGTTTGAGAGTCTGCCCTGCTGACACCTATACCAAACGGGCGGATGGCATAGTCGTTCAAGACCATGAAAAATGTATCGGTTGCCAGATGTGTATCATGGCTTGCCCATATCATGCTCCTGTTTTTGATCCTGCTGAAGGGAAAACGAGCAAGTGTAATATGTGCGCAGAACGGTTAGATGAAGGGCTACTACCAAGGTGTGTGGAGTCTTGCCCGACGGGCGCTATTGAGTTTGGTGATATTACCGAGCTACGTAAAAAGCACACGACAAATTGGGCGGTACTGGAGCAGCGTTATAATATGCCCGATCACACAATTAGTAATCCAAATATTGTGATTATTGGGATGGAGGACTAATCATGGATATTAAACATATGGAACTCCCTCTGGTATTTTTTACAGTGATGAGCCAGTGGGGGATCGGGGCAGTTCTCGCATTAACTATTTACCAAATGAAAGCCAGTCAAGAGTCCCTATTATCAGGGCCTGTATTGCGTCGAGCAGTGCTATTGATATGGTTGATTGAAGTTATTGGCTCATCAATGTCAATGGGGCATTTAGGTGTGCCTCTTGAAGCATACCGTTCCGTTTTGGGGTTAAGCCATTCATGGTTAAGCCGCGAGGCCGTGACATTTGTATTATTAAATGGCGTTGTCACGTTATGGGCTCTATCTTGCTGGTTGCAGCCCACAGTAAACATGCGCAACACGATATTAGGCTGGGTAAGTGGGATTGGTGGATTAGCCGCTATACTTGTCACGGCACAAGTCTATTATCAAATGGTCGCTCACCCATTATGGCATACTCCGGCAACACAAATCGCATTTATAGGCAGTGCAATTGTCCTTGGTTTTAGTCTAGTGGCCTTATTTGTTATTGGGCAAGGAAAGCCATTACCATCGGCAATTAAAGTGGGTGTGTTTATAGGTGTTGCATTGGTATTGTTCGCACAAATTATTCGCCTGCAATTACCTGCAAGCCAAGGTGGAAGTTATTTGCTGTGGTGGCAAGTCGTGATGAGTATGCTATTGCCGTCTATGATGGTGATAAAGGCATATAAAGAGCGGCCATCAGTCGTTTTGCTGGTATTGATGATGTTGGCAGTGTTTAGCGGAGAGTTAGCGGGTCGTGCCTTGTTTTATGGAGCGGTTATGATCCAAGCTCCTTGGTTCTAAAAATCCTCGTCATATTTCGGCCTGTCGCGTTGTTGGCTTCACACACTCGCCCTAGTCACATACTTATGTATGCTCCTAGGGCCTCGTTTAGCTTGCCGCCTAGCGACAGACCGAACTATTTAGAGGATTATGTAGGTTTTTTTGTCGATATCAGAATTCGGCCTGTAGTGTTGTGTATGGGTTCTAGTTATATGCTTGGGGGTACGTTTAGCTAATGTGCTTATTCAAAAGCACCATTCATCAGTTTGATAATAGGGTCCGAACGCTTATAGCTGTTGATTAGAGGAACTAGGCGTTTGAAATGTTCGCTGGCACAGTGAATATCGAGCGCTTCTTGATTCGGCCACTCCTCGATAAAAATAAAGTGCCCAGGATCTTTTTGGTCAACGTAAAGGTCATAACTGATACACAATGGTTCTTGTTTAGTTGCAGCGACCAATTCACGGTATAGCGGCATAACAATCTCAATCGCTTCGCTTTGAATAAAATCTTCCGCAATGACTTTTAACATATATTTCCCTTTTCTTTATAAAATAACTGTGTATAAACACAGCAATACAAACACAAATTCGTTGAGAGCTCAATGTAAAAAACTGGCGAGATGATGAGTTTTTTTTAATTAAAAAATTTATTATTCATGAAATGTATTGTAATAAAAAAGCCCTGATAGTTTCCTATCAAGGCTTTTATATTTACAGCTAGCGAGTTGTTAGAAATCAGCAGGTTTTGCCATTGCAGAGGTTGCTACGTTTGAAGCAACATGACCACCTGCGCCGCCTTTACCTTCAAAGGTTGAGGCTTCACGCTGGAATTCTGTTATCTCAAATGGTGCAGCAGCACTTGCAGGTGCGGGCGCTTTTGTCATTGGAGAATAAGCATGACGTTTATGTAAGCTGACCGCTGGGTTGCTTGCTACCGTTGCTGGTTCAGCTACGGCAACAGGTTCGATAACTTCCTCGACACTGACTACCTCGGCTGATGCCGTGACAGAAACTTGAGGAAGTTGTATTTCTTCAACGACTTCATTGACAATAACAGGCGTTGTTTGTTCGTCCGCAATAGAAACGCTTTCAACCACTTCTGTTTGAGCTATTTCAACCTGTGGCTCAATAACTTCAGCCACTATTTCTACAGTCTCTTTTACAGCTTCGACGGTTTCAATTCCTTGCGAAACATCAGTTTTCTCTTCGACAACAACTGGAGTTGGTTCGACAATGCGTTCAACAACTGTTGCTTCGTTAACTAATGGGGTTTCTTCTACATTAACCATTTCTGTAGCGGTGTCTTGTACCTCGTGTTTAACCTCTTCAGCCACGACTGGAGAGACAATTACGTGGCTTTGTGACGCGGTAACATTTGAGGTTTCAGCTACAGAAGCTTCATTAACACTTTGTTGTTCAAGCATTTCTTCATTGGTGATGATTGCCATGCTTTCTTGTTGAGGCTGAGCAATCGGGTAATGAATAAATACTTTGCCAGACGCAAGCTCTGGTGAGGCAACGGCAGCGATTAATGGCATTGGTGATTTAGTTAAATGGCGCTCATCACGGTAGCGACGACGACGTTGACCACTGACACGCAAGTGACGAGGTGAACGACGAGAACGGCGTGGAATGATGGTGTCTTGTTTTTCTTCACCATCAACTTGAGCCACGGCTTCTTGACGCTCTTCAGTTTGTACTTCACCTTCAGTTTGGTTCACAGATACCGTTGGTGCAGGTAATGCTGCAACTGGCTCAGTGGTTACTTCAGGTGCCGTTTCAACAGGAGTAATGATTTGCTCGCTATCAGTAACACGGATTTTTTGTGCTAATTGGCGACGTTGACGACGTGGGGCAACCGGACGTTGTTCTTCTTCCTTTTCCACCGCATCTTCGACATGACTTTGCTGAGCATCTTGTTGAGTTTTGGCCACTTGCTGTTGACGTTTTTCGTCTTGGCGACGACGACGCTCAGCACGTTGTTCGCGACGTTGCTGCTGGTTGTCACGATTGTTAGACTCAGTTGCTTGCTCATCTTGCTGGCTCGTATTCTTATTATTACGGCCTTTATTACGAGTGTTCGCATCATCCGATGACGTATTACGGTTATTGCGATTATCACGGTTGTCACGATTATCCCGTGTTTCATTTTCATCGCGATCACGACGATTATTATTACGGCGATTATTATTGCGACGATCATTGTTACGGCGGCGGTCATTATTATTGCGGTTTTTCGGCGCTGGTTTCTCAACCACTTTTTCTTCTTCACCAAATAGGTTCTTGAAGAAAGCCGCAATTTTACTGAACAAACCTGGGGATGCAGGTTCAGTTGCCACTGATTTTACTGGTGCTTTTGTTGCAGTTTCTTTTGGCTTCACTGTAGACATGTCTACAGGCTCTTGCAGTGCAAAAGCTGAAATTGCAGGTTGCTCAGGGATTTTGCGCTCAGCGGTAGCCTCGTCACTTTGTGTCAAAGTGACGGTTTCGTGATATTGAGCTAAGTTATAGCTTAAAGTATTTACCTCTTCACCTTTACGAATGCGGATCACATGGAAGTGAGGCGTTTGCATTTGGTCATTAGGGACAATCACAACGCGAACATGGCTTTGGCGTTGTTCGATATCACTAACGGCTTTACGCTTTTCATTCAATAGGTAAGATGCAATTTGTACAGGAACAATGGCATGCACTTCGTGAGTATTTTCTTTCAGTGCTTCTTCTTCGATAAGGCGAAGAACAGACAGGGAAAGTGATTCGTTATCACGAATGGTTCCCGTTCCTGAACAGCGAGGGCACACGTGATGGCTGGATTCACCTAACGATGGGCTCAAGCGCTGACGTGACATTTCTAATAAACCAAAACGAGAGATGCGTGCAATTTGAATGCGAGCACGGTCTTGGCGTACAGCTTCACGTAAGCGGTTTTCTACTTCACGTTGATGCCTAACTGGCGTCATATCGATAAAATCGATAACAATCAAACCACCTAGGTCACGTAGACGTAATTGACGTGCAATTTCATCAGCCGCTTCTAAGTTAGTATTGAACGCAGTTTCTTCGATATCGCCACCACGTGTTGAACGTGAGGAGTTGATATCGATAGCGGTCAGAGCTTCAGTGGTATCAATAACTAATGCACCACCTGATGGCAAACGCACTTCGCGTTGGAACGCAGATTCGATTTGTGATTCAATTTGGTAGTGGCTAAAAAGTGGAACATCGCCACTGTAGTGTTTGATCTTGCTTGCAAAATCACCACGACCGATAGCTTCGATATGGTTGCGTGCCATTTCGACAACTTTCGGGTTATCTATTAGGATCTCACCGATATCTGGGCGTAGATAATCGCGGAATGCACGAACAATAACGTTACTTTCTTGGTGGATCAAGAAAGGTGCAGGGCGGTTTTCAGCGGCTTTTTGAATCGCTTCCCAGTGACGTAAACGGTAAAGCAAATCTTGTTGCAGTGATTCTGCAGATTTACCCACACCCGCGGTGCGAACGATTAAGCCCATGCCATCTGGAATTTGTAAAGAAGACAGCGCTTCTTTTAGCTCAGTGCGGTCTTCGCCTTCGATACGACGTGAAATGCCTCCCGCACGTGGGTTATTTGGCATTAAAACGAGGTAACTTCCTGCCAAGCTAATGAAGGTGGTTAATGCGGCACCTTTATTTCCACGCTCTTCTTTATCCACTTGAACGATAACTTCTTGGCCTTCTTTTAACACATCTTTAATGTTAGGACGGCCTTGGGAGTGATAGTTGCTTGGGAAGTATTCACGAGCGATTTCTTTGATAGGAAGGAAACCGTGTCTTTCAGCGCCATAGTCAACAAAAGCAGCTTCAAGACTAGGTTCGATACGAGTGATTTTACCTTTGTAAATATTGGCCTTTTTTTGCTCATGACCGGGACTTTCAATATCCAAATCATAGAGGCGTTGCCCGTCAACAAGGGCAACACGCAACTCTTCCTGTTGAGTTGCGTTTATTAGCATTCTTTTCATGTTATTACTTACTCATTATTTTCTTTTAAATAAAGAGCAGCGAAAGAAAGAGCTACTGTAAACCGATGGCCTCGTGATTTTTACAAAACCGTCTGCCTCGCGGCAGTCGTTCGTATAGAGACGCGCAGTATTCGGTGAACCTGATTTTTAGATTAAAAATTCAGCGTTCTTAATCAGGATGCCGTAAGTTATTAAAGAAAACGGAAGTTCCTAACCCAATAAGCCAAAATTCGTTGCTCGCTAATTTATTTGATGTTGCTAAATGTCTTACGCCATTGCTGCACTGTTACGCCATCAAATAAGAAATCCTATAAAACGTTAACTTTCGTTTTTTAAACATCTTAGCAACTTCATATTATTCCATTGCCATAGGCATTATAGCAAGTCGATACGGAAGTTATATGGAAATTTTATTTAGAAATAGGATAAATCATGCAGAAAATAACCAAATTAAAAAAAAAGATAAAAAATTTTGTGGAGTCGGTATGATAGGGAAAGCGAATAAGAGCATATTTTAATCAATTAGAGTTAACGCATTCCCGAATGAATACACAAAATCAAGTTCAATTTATTGACATCAGCGATGACGAAGCTGGGCAACGTATCGATAACTTTTTGCTCACTAAACTTAAAGGTGTACCAAAGAGTATGATTTATCGCATTATCCGCAAAGGGGAAGTGCGTGTTAACAAGGGGCGGATAAAGCCTGAGTATAAATTAGTCGAAGGGGACCAAGTCCGCGTTCCTCCCGTTAGGGTTGCTGAACGGGAAACTACACCGGTTTCGGCTAAACTGGATAAGGTCGCTGCATTAGCGAATTGCATTTTATTTGAAGATGACGTTCTCTTAGTGCTGAATAAACCATCTGGTACTGCTGTTCATGGTGGAAGTGGTTTAAGCTTTGGCGTTATCGAAGGCTTGAGGGCTTTGCGACCCGAAGCGCGTTTCCTTGAATTAGTCCATCGCTTGGATAGAGACACTTCTGGGATTTTGTTAGTGGCGAAAAAACGTTCTGCACTTCGCGCACTACATGAACAATTGCGTTTAAAACAAATGCAAAAAGATTATTTAGCACTCGTAAGAGGTAATTGGCAGTCCCACATGAAAGTTGTTCAAGCTCCTTTACTGAAAAATATTCTACAAAGTGGTGAACGTGTCGTGAAAGTGAGCAGCGAAGGGAAGCCATCAGAGACACGCTTTAAAGTGG
Source organism: Providencia sp. PROV156 (assembly GCF_028480905.1). Taxonomy (NCBI): domain Bacteria; kingdom Pseudomonadati; phylum Pseudomonadota; class Gammaproteobacteria; order Enterobacterales; family Morganellaceae; genus Providencia; species Providencia sp. PROV156. The sequence goes on from NZ_JAMPPE010000025.1 coordinate 24,723, forward strand.
AAGAGCGTTTTGATAATGCAACTTTAATAAAAGCGAGCCCTGTCACAGGGCGTACGCATCAGATTCGTGTGCATACTCTCTATGCGGGGCATCCTATTGCATTTGATGACCGTTATGGTGACAAGCAATTTGATAGCCAATTGGCCGGAACAGGTTTAAACCGCTTATTTTTGCATGCGAGCGCACTGAAATTTACACACCCTAAAACGGGAGATGAGATGCGTTTGCAAGCTCCATTAGATAACCAATTGAATCACTGCCTAAAAATATTACGTAGTCGTAAAGCAGAAAAGTAGGTTATTTAATTAACTGGCAGGTATTTCCTGCCAGTTAACTGATTAATTATCAAACAATGGGCTAACTTGGTGTTGTCGTAACATTTCAAGTAATAGAATAAGTGGAAGCCCCACTAACGTATTGGGGTCACGCCCTTCCAAACGTTCAAATAAGCTAATCCCTAATCCCTCTGATTTAAAACTTCCAGCACATTGATAAGGCTCATCTTTAAGTAAGTAATTAGTTATTTCGGCGTCAGATAGTGATCTAAAATGAACGTGAAACAATTCACACTCGACATTAAACTTACCTGTTTCAGTATCGAGTAAACATAGGCCAGTATAAAAAGTGACCTTATTGCCTGACGCAGATTTAAGCTGTTGAAAGGCATTATCAAAATTATGCGGTTTGCCCATAATTTTATTTCCAATTACACAGACTTGGTCAGAACCAATAATCAGGTGCTGAGGGTATTTAGCAAAGAGTGCGTTGGCCTTTTCATGAGATAAACGCATGACTAAAGCCTGAGCGGACTCATTCAATATGGGCGATTCATCAATATTGGGAGCCACTGCTAAAAAAGGCAATCCCAGTTTTTTTAGTAGGGCTTGTCGGTATGTTGAAGTTGACGCCAAAATAATCGATTTCATGATTTTTCTCGAAACTCGTAGCCAAAAGGGTTAACTCATTTTAAACTATAAAACGTAAAACCTACGGTTTTTTGGTGAAAAGGCGAGTTTACCCCGCCTTTTTCTTTGACTATAGCTCATTACAAAGTTAATATGCGCGCCTTATGCAAAAGGTAAAATTACCCCTGACTATCGATGCGCAGCGTGCAGCTCAGAAAAACCTCGACTATGTTGGGAGTTATACATCTGAGCAAGTTACACGAATTGCCGAATCAGTAGTCAGTGTAGATAGTGATGTAGAAACCGAATTATCATTTAAAATTGATAATCAGCGTTTGACTGTCATCGAGGGGAAATCCCAAGTGGATGTCACCTTACAATGCCAACGTTGCAGAACTGATTTCAAACATCATGTCTACGTATCGTATTGTTTTAGTCCTGTCGTCAATGACGAAAAGGCCGAAGCATTACCGGAGCTCTATGAACCGATTCAAATTGATGAATTTGGTGAAATAGATTTGCTGGGAATGATAGAAGATGAAATAATTCTATCCTTACCAGTGGTTCCGGTTCATGATTCTGAACACTGTGAAGTGTCCGAAGCGGACATGGTGTATGGTGAACTGCCTCCTGAGGCAGAAAAACCAAACCCATTTGCCGTATTAGCCAGTTTAAAGAAAAGTACTTAAGGAGTAAGGTCAATGGCCGTACAACAGAATAAACCAACTCGTTCAAAACGCGGTATGCGTCGTTCACATGATGCACTGACTGCTACCCTAGTTTCTGTAGATAAAACTTCCGGTGAAACTCACCTGCGTCACCATGTGACTGCAGATGGTTACTACCGTGGCCGTAAGGTTATCAACAAGTAATTTGTTGTTACCTTGGCTAATCTAACCATCGCGTTAGATGCTATGGGCGGGGATGTTGGTCCCCGCGTCACGGTGCCTGCTGCATTGCAGGCACTGGCATCTAATCCAGCACTCAAATTACTGCTTGTCGGTCAACCCGAAGCCATTCAACCTTTGCTTGCACAACAAAGTGCTGAGCTAATTTCGCGCGTCGAAATTATTCCTGCTGACGGCATTATCGCAAACGATGCAAAACCATCAAACGCGATAAGGCAAAGCAAAGGAACGTCGATGCGAGTGGCTTTAGAGTTAGTGAAGATAGGGCAGGCACAAGCGTGCGTGAGTGCGGGGAATACGGGTGCGCTGATGGGCTTAGCGAAATTAATGCTAAAGTCTATAGAGGGGATTGAGCGCCCAGCGCTAATGACAATCCTACCTAATCAGCAAAAAAGTCAAACAGTAGTGCTAGATTTAGGCGCTAATGTTAACTGTAGTAGTGATATGCTAGTCCAATTTGCCGTAATGGGTTCCGTGATGGCTGAAGAAGTGGTTAACATTTCTAAACCGAGAGTTGCGTTACTGAATATTGGCGAAGAAGAGAGTAAAGGGTTGGATAATATCCGCGAAGCCGCCTCAATATTAAAAGAAACGACATCAATTAACTACATTGGTTATGTAGAAGGTAACGAGTTACTGACAGGTAAAACCGATGTGTTAGTGTGTGACGGCTTCGCAGGTAATGTCTCATTGAAGACGATGGAAGGTGTAATACGCGTCATCCTTTCATTGATAAAATCGACCGGCGATCAACATAAAAAAAGCAGTTGGTTTATGCAACTGGCGAAAAAATGGTTAAAAAAACGTTTAATGAAACGTTTTGGGGACATGAACCCCGACCAGTATAACGGTGCGACTCTGTTAGGATTAAAAGGTATTGTCATCAAGAGTCACGGTGCAGCGAATGAAGGCGCTTTTAAAGCGGCTATTGACCGCGCAGTACAAGCTGTTGAAAAACAAGTCCCAGAAAGAATAACAGCGCGACTAAATATTGTTTTACCCAGGAGTGATCAATAACCTATGGCTATGTACAGTAAAATCTTAGGAACAGGCAGCTACTTACCAGCACAAGTACGTACCAATGCTGATCTGGAAAAAATGGTTGATACTTCTGATGAGTGGATTGTGACACGCACTGGCATACATGAAAGAAGAATTGCTAACGAAGAAGAAAGTGTTTCAGTGATGGGTTTTCATGCGGCCAAAAATGCGTTGGACATGGCACAAGTCGATGCAACAGACATTGGTTTAATTATCGTCGCAACCACATCAGCAACTCACGCTTTCCCTAGTGCTGCTTGCCAAATCCAACAAATGCTTGGTATTCAAGATTGTGCGGCATTTGATGTCGCAGCTGCATGTGCAGGTTTTACTTATGCGATTAGTATTGCTGATCAATTCGTTAAAACGGGCATGACTAAAAAAGCATTAGTTATTGGTGCAGATGCATTATCTAAAACATTAGATCCCGAAGACCGTGGCACAATTATTTTATTTGGCGATGCGGCAGGGGCTGTGGTTATTGGCGAATCTGAAGAGCCGGGTATCATTTCGACGCATTTACATGCAGATGGCCGTTATGGTGATTTACTCACATTACCTAATCGTAGCCGTTGCTCTGAAGACCCTGCCTATTTGACCATGACAGGTAACGAAGTCTTTAAAGTTGCAGTGCGTGAATTAGCGCATATTGTCGATGAAACATTAGCACAGAGCGGCATTGCCAAAGAAGAACTTGATTGGCTAGTCCCACATCAAGCAAATTTAAGAATTATTTCTGCGACGGCGAAAAAATTAGATATGACGATGGATAAAGTCGTTGTCACATTAGACCGTCACGGTAATACTTCGGCAGCATCAGTTCCTACAGCGTTGGATGAAGCGGTGCGTGATGGCCGTATTCAGCGTGGTCAACTTGTGCTTTTAGAAGCCTTTGGTGGTGGTTTCACTTGGGGCTCTGCATTGGTTCGTTTTTAATTAACTGAGAAAATAGACATGACACAATTTGCTATGGTATTTCCCGGACAGGGTTCTCAGTCTTTAGGTATGTTAGCGGCACTAGCTGAAGAAAATCAGCTGGTTGAGCAAACATTCGCTGAAGCATCGGAAGCATTGGGTTACGATCTCTGGGCGTTAGTACAAAATGGGCCAGAAGAAGAATTAAACAAAACATGGCAAACACAGCCTGCGTTATTGGCAGCTTCTGTGGCTATTTTCCGTGTTTGGAAAGACAAAAATGGCGCAATGCCAACGATGATGGCGGGTCACAGCCTTGGTGAGTATTCTGCTTTAGTTTGTGCGGGTGTTATCGACTTCAAACAAGCGATTAAACTGGTTGAATTGCGCGGAAAACTTATGCAAGAAGCCGTTCCTGAAGGAACTGGTGCGATGTATGCCATTATTGGTTTAGATAATGAATCAATTGAAAAAGCTTGCCAAGAAGCCGCTCAAGGCCAAGTGGTTTCACCAGTTAATTTTAATTCACCAGGCCAAGTCGTCATTGCGGGTGAAAAAGCGGCAGTCGAACGTGCGGGTATCGCATGTAAAGAAGCGGGTGCAAAACGCGCATTACCATTATCTGTTAGCGTCCCTTCTCATTGTGCATTAATGAAGCCAGCTGCTGATAAATTAGCCGAAGCGTTAGAAAAAATTGATTTTTGTGAGCCAGACTATCCAGTTATTAACAATGTTGATGTTAAAATTGAGAAATCGGCACAAAATATTCGTGATGCTTTAGTCCGTCAACTGTATAATCCAGTACGCTGGACGGAAACAGTAGAATTAATGGCAGATCAAGGTGTTGAACATCTTATTGAAGTAGGTCCAGGGAAAGTATTGACTGGTCTTACCAAGCGAATTGTCTCTAATTTAACTGCCGTCGCAGTCAATGATCCTGTATCATTAAGCACTGCTTTAGAAAATAGCTGAGGACGACATGAGCTTTGAAGGAAAAATTGCACTGGTAACAGGCGCGAGTCGTGGAATTGGTAAAGCGATTGCTTTAACATTAATTGCTCGTGGTGCTACTGTTATCGGGACAGCAACCAGCGAAAAAGGCGCAGAAGCCATTACCGCTTATCTTGATGGCAAAGGTAAAGGTTTAGCATTAAACGTGACTGATGCAGCATCAATCGAAGAAACTTTGACCAAAATCCGCGAAGAATTTGGTGAAATTGATATTTTGATTAATAATGCAGGTATCACTCGTGATAACCTATTGATGCGTATGAAAGAAGATGAATGGCAAGATATTATTGACACCAATCTTTCATCCGTTTACCGTTTGTCTAAATCCGTTTTGCGTGCCATGATGAAAAAACGTTGTGGACGTATTATTTCAATTGCATCCGTTGTTGGTGTGATGGGAAATGCGGGGCAAACTAACTATGCAGCAGCGAAAGCAGGGTTAATTGGTTTTAGCAAATCATTGGCTCGTGAAGTCGCTTCTCGTGGTATTACTGTCAACGTCGTTGCACCTGGTTTTATCGAAACTGATATGACTAAAGCATTGACAGATGAACAGCGTGCAGGCATTTTATCTCAGGTTCCTGCGGATAGACTGGGTGATGCACAAGAAATTGCCAGTGCTGTAGCGTTTTTAGCTTCTGATGAAGCTGCTTACATCACAGGTGAAACATTGCATGTCAATGGTGGCATGTACATGATCTAAAGAAATGATGGAACTATTTGCATTTTTAATGTTATCTAACGCTAAATAATGCAAAATAATAGTTCCAACAGCCGGGATTGGGTTGTATCTTTTCCTGTATTTCATAAACTACGAAAACCATCGCGAAAGCGAGTTTTGATAGGAATTTTAATAGTATGAGCACTATCGAAGAACGCGTTAAGAAAATCATCGTTGAACAACTGGGTGTTAAAGAGGAAGAAGTTGTAAATACAGCTTCATTTGTTGATGACTTGGGCGCTGATTCTCTTGACACAGTTGAGCTAGTTATGGCTCTGGAAGAAGAGTTCGATTGCGAAATCCCTGACGAAGAAGCTGAAAAGATCACAACAGTACAGGCTGCGATTGACTACGTCGAGAACGCATCTAAATAATTGTACGAAAACTTATCTAGGCGATCACTCGATCGCCTATGTTCCTTTTGTAACTTTTCCCTCCTTGGAGGAAATACGTGTCTAAGCGTCGTGTAGTCGTAACCGGACTGGGCATGTTATCTCCTGTCGGCAACACAGTTGAGTCATCATGGAAAGCTGTTTGTGACGGACAGAGTGGTATCAGCCTAATCGATCATTTTGATACTACTAACCACGCAACTAAATTTGCTGGCTTAGTAAAAGATTTCAATTACGAAGAATTTGGCATCTCTCGTAAAGATGCAAAGAAAATGGATCCATTCATCCAATATGGTATCGCTGCTGGCTTTCAAGCCTTTAAAGATGCTGGATTGGAAGTAACAGAAGCCAATGCTACTCGAATTGGTGCAGCGATTGGTTCTGGTATTGGTGGGTTAGGCTTAATTCAGGACAACTGTGAGTCATTACTGCACGGTGGGCCTCGTAAGGTAAGTCCATTCTTCGTACCATCGACCATCATTAATATGGTGGCTGGTCATTTAAGCATTATGTACGGTTTCCGTGGTCCAAGTATTTCAATTGCAACTGCCTGTACATCAGGTGTGCATAATATTGGTCATGCAGCTCGTATGATTGCTTACGGTGACGCCGATGTAATGGTTGCAGGCGGCGCTGAAAAAGCGACTACACCACTTGGTGTGGCTGGTTTCGGTGCAGCGCGTGCATTATCGACTCGCAACGATGACCCGCAAGCGGCAAGTCGCCCATGGGATAAAGACCGTGATGGTTTTGTTCTGGGAGATGGCGCAGGTATCATTATTCTTGAAGAATATGAACATGCGAAAGCACGCGGTGCAAAAATTTATGCAGAAATTGCAGGTTTTGGGATGAGCAGTGATGCTTACCATATGACATCACCACCTGAAAATGGTGCGGGTGCAGCACTTGCAATGGAAAATGCACTAAATGACGCAGGAATCAAAGCGAGAGACGTGGGGTATATCAATGCTCACGGTACTTCAACTCCTGCAGGCGATTTAGCAGAAGCACAAGCAGTCGTTAATGTATTTGGTGAGGGCACAGATGTATTAGTCAGCTCAACTAAATCAATGACTGGGCACTTACTTGGTGCTGCAGGTGCTATTGAGTCAATCTTCACTATTTTGGCATTGTGCGATCAAATTGTTCCACCTACCATTAATTTGGATAACCCAGATGAAGCGTGCAAACTGGATTTTGTTCCAGGTGAAGCACGTAAAGTGGATAACATGGAGTATGCTCTGTGTAACTCGTTTGGTTTTGGTGGCACCAACGGTTCATTAATTTTCCGTCGTTATCACGGCGAATAATTAATCTATTACCGTTAGTTATTAGCCCTAGTCACGTATTGTGGCTGGGGCTTTATTTTGCCCAGTTCTTTGCACAGTTCTTCGCTTTAGTTTATGATAATCCCACTTGATTACTGTCTGATTTATCAGCTTTTATTATAAGTATTATCAATGTCATATTGGGTTGATGGGCAGCTTTGCCAGCAAATAAGTGTTACTGATCGCGCAGTCTCTTTTGGGGACGGCTGCTTTACGACCATACATGGCGTTAATCAGCAAGCTAAAATGTTAAATGAGCATATTGCTCGGTTAAAGCACGATAGCCAAAGATTGAAAATTGCTCAGCCAGATTGGGAAAGGTTGGCAGAGCATCTAAAGCAGGTTTGTGCAGAACAGACTCAAGATGAATTTGTGGTCAAAGTGATTATTAGTCGCGGTGCTGGTGGTAGAGGATATAGCTCTAAAGGTTTTACCTCGCCGACGGTGATAGTCAGCGTTTCTCCCTTCCCGAATAATTATGTCCAATTACAGTGCAAAGGGGCTAACCTCGTTCTTAGCCAAATTCCATTGGCTCGTAACCCATTGCTAGCAGGGATGAAACACCTCAACCGCTTAGAACAAGTCCTTATTAAGCAAGAGGTTGATGAACTTAATGCAGATGAAGCTATTGTGCTAGACACCGACGGTATTATTGTTGAATGCTGTAGTGCTAATGTTTTCTGGCGAATTGGTCAAACAGTGTATACCCCAGTTTTATCTCATAGTGGTGTGAATGGATTAATGAGACAAAAGATAATATCACTGTTACAAGATAGCCAGTACCATCTTCAACAGGTGGAACGCTTTGCTAACGTCTTAACTCATTGTGATGAAGTGGTTATTTGTAATGCGCTGATGCCAGTTTTACCGGTACAAAGTATTCAAATGGATAAACAACTTCCACCATTACAATTTGCGTCTCGTGAGCTGTTTGAGTATCTATTTTTGCGTTGCAAAATTTAGTTTTTATAAATGAATTAATTATTACCAATACACGCATTGAAATGGTCAATAAATGAAATTAGCCAAAAAAATCATTCTAATCGCCGTTACCTTGGCTGCTATTGTCGCAGCCGCGGTCTATTGGCAATATCGTCAAGTATTGGACTATGCCAAAACGCCAATTAACATCACACAAGAAAAAATTTTTACGGTACCAGCAGGAACTGGGCGTGTCGCATTTGAAGGGTTACTTATTGAAGATAACATTCTTGAAAAAGGGAATGAATTTCAATGGTTACTCAAACTACGCCCTGAACTGGCTCAGCTAAAAGCAGGAACTTACCGCCTGCAACCGGGTATGAATGTGGAACAACTACTACAATTAATTGTAAGTGGTAAAGAAGCACAATTTTCGATCCGTTTTATTGAAGGTAACCGTTTAAGTGATTGGGGTAATATTTTACGTGATGCTCCTTACTTAGAGCATAAAACTACCAACTTAACCCCGACAGAACTGCACGCCCTGATTGGGTTTAACGGAGAAGGGACTTTAGAAGGGTGGCTATATCCTGATACCTATTTATACACAGCGGGGACAACAGACGCTGAAATTTTAAAACGTGCTTATAAACGTATGCAAAACAGCCTTGATGAAGAGTGGAAAGGGCGTGATAGGGATTTACCCTATAAGAATGCCTATGAAATGCTTATTATGGCTTCGATTATTGAAAAAGAAACTGGTATTGATAGTGAAAGAGCCCAGGTTGCATCCGTATTTGTTAACCGCTTAAAGAAAAATATGCGTCTGCAAACCGACCCAACCGTCATCTATGGGTTAGGTGAAAAGTATCGTGGTAAAATTTATCGTAGTGATTTAGATAATTACACACCATACAATACTTATAAGATTGATGGTTTGCCACCAACACCGATTGCAATGCCGAGCCTTGCATCGTTAAAGGCTGCCGCACATCCGGCTAAAACGGATTACATATTTTTTGTCGCAGATGGTAAAGGTGGGCATACTTTTAGTCGTAATTTAAACGACCACAATCGTGCCGTTAAAGTTTACCGCCAATTTGAACAGCAAAACTGATAAAAATGAAAAACCAATTTATTGTTATTGAAGGACTCGAAGGCGCTGGTAAAACAACTGCAATCAATACGGTTGTGGAAACGTTGAACCAAGCAGGGATCACAGATATTGTTTTTACCCGCGAGCCTGGTGGAACGCCATTGGCAGAGAAACTCCGTGAGCTGATAAAGCAAGGTATTGCAGGTGATAAAGTCACGGATAAGGCTGAATTGCTGATGTTATATGCAGCCCGTGTACAACTGGTTGATACGGTGATCCAACCTGCATTAGCGGCCGGCAAATGGGTGGTCGGTGACCGTCATGATTTATCTTCCCAAGCTTATCAGGGGGGGGGGCGTGAAATTGATCGTCATTTGATGCAATCATTACGTGACTTAGTGTTGGGCGATTTCAAACCTTCATTAACCTTATACCTTGATTTACCTCCTGAATTAGGTTTACAACGTGCAAGGTCACGGGGTGAGTTAGATAGAATTGAAAAAGAATCGTTAGCCTTTTTCGAAAGAACACGCAGCCGTTATCTTGAGCTGGCCGCGGGTGATGAAACGATACTCACTATTGATGCAAGCCAAAATATTGAGCAAGTACAGCAAGATATTCGCCAAACGCTGACACAGTGGTTAGCGCGTGCTTGATAAACCACATAAGGTATTAATCCCATGAATTGGTATCCTTGGTTAAATGAACCTTACCGACAAATCATTACTGCGTACCAAAGCGGTCGAGGCCACCACGCGTTACTGCTTCACTCAATACCGGGAAATGGGGCACAAGCACTATGCTATGGAATTAGTCGTTGGCTTATTTGCCAAGAAAGAGACGGGCTAAAAAGCTGTGGGCAATGCCATAGCTGTCGTTTGATGCTCGCGGGTAATCATCCTGACTATCATATTATTGAAGTAGAAAAAGGGAAGTCTACTGTTAGTGTTGATGCGGTTAGAAAATTAATTGAAACCTTGAGTCGCCATGCTCAACAAGGCGGCAACAAAGTGGTGTATATTCCACAGGTTGAAGCATTGACAGATGCAGCAGCTAATGCGTTATTGAAAACATTGGAAGAGCCAGCAAAGGATACTTACTTTTTACTTGGAAGTGATAAACAAGAGAATTTGCTTGCGACCATTCGCAGCCGTTGCCTGAGTCATTTCTTACCTGCTCCCGATCCACAAATAGCACTCTACTGGTTGCAAAAGCAAAAGCCGGGTATTGCTGTTGAAAATGCGATAACGGCATTAAAAATATGCCAAGGTGCGCCACTTTCTGCGCTAGCCTTATTGGATGAACAACGCTGGCAAAAACGTAATGCACTATGCCATAGTTTAGGTCATGCATTGCAAACGGGGGATATGTTGAGTTTGCTGCCTAGTTTGAATATTGATGAGGCGCCTAATGCCTTAAATTGGCTACTTAGCTTATTGGCGGATGCTATTAAAATTCAACAAGGGGCTGGGGTTTTTTGCATCAACCAAGATCAGCAATCTCAAGTTCTGCAATTAGCTGGTGCTATGAATCGAACACAGTTAATAAATATGTATGATAAGTGGTTATATTGCCGCCATCAATTACTGACAGTTCCTGCACTGAATCAGGAACTGATTCTGACAAATCAATTATTACAATGGGAAGCTTCGTTGTCTCTCCCTACATTTTAAAAAGAGTTAAATATGTTTGTTGTTGATTCACACTGTCATCTCGACTGTTTAGATTATGAAAAATTACATACGAATGTCGACGATGTTATCGCAAAGGCTTCGGCCCGTGATGTCCGCTTCATGTTAGCTGTTGCTACAACGTTGCACGGTTTTGAAAGCATGAAAAAAATGATTGGTATGCGTGACAATATTGCTTTTTCATGTGGTATTCATCCTCTCAATTTAGACGAAGGATATGATTTCGCACGACTAGCACAATTAGCCGCAGGAAATGAGGTCGTTGCGCTAGGAGAAACTGGGCTGGATTACTATTATCAGCAAGAGAATGCCGCGTTGCAGCAAGAGTCTTTTCGTCAGCACATTCGCATAGGTCGTGAAGTCAATAAACCCGTCATTGTGCATACTCGTGCGGCACGAGAAGACACCTTATCTATTCTACGCGAAGAAAATGTGATGGACTGTGGCGGGGTATTACACTGCTTTACTGAAGATAAAGATACGGCTGTTGAACTACTCGATTTAGGTATGTATATCTCATTTTCAGGGATCGTCACATTTCGTAACGCAGAGCAAATTAGAGAAGCCGCCCGTGTTGTTCCTTTAGACCGAATTTTAGTCGAAACTGACTCGCCATATTTGGCTCCTGTTCCTCATCGTGGCAGGGAAAACCAACCCGCGTACGTCCGGGATGTTATTGAGTATATGGCGGTGCTAAAGGGGGTTAGTGTTGAGCAACTCGCTGAAATCACGACACAAAACTTCAATCGTTTGTTTCATTTAAATGTTGGCACAAATAACGTATAAATTAGTTCACTAGAACGATTAAATGACTAAGGAAATTGAAATGGCAGAAGAAACGATTTTCAGTAAAATTATCCGTCGCGAGATCCCTGCAGACGTGGTTTACCAAGATGAACTTGTCACCGCATTTCGTGACATTTCGCCACAAGCACCTTCTCATATTCTTATTATTCCTAATAAATTAATTCCAACTGTCAATGATGTTACTGTGGATGACGAACTTGCATTAGGTCGTTTGTTTACTGTTGCAGCGAAAATAGCCAAAGAAGAAGGTATTGCAGAAAATGGCTACCGTTTAATCATGAACTGCAATGAACATTCAGGGCAAGAAGTGTTTCATATCCACATGCATCTAGTGGGTGGTCGCCCATTAGGGCCGCTATTGGCGAAATAATAAGGGATCGGCAATGAACCGTATTGCATTACTTGCTTTGGTAACTGTGTTGCTAAGTGGTTGCATATTTAAGAAAACACAAGGGCTGGTTTTTAATGAGCAACAGCGCATCATTATGGAGCCCGCAGTACTTGCACAAGGGGTCATTGTCGAAAACCCAGTGATAGGTAGTGAAAATCATCAAACTATCGCTACTATTAACATGAGTAATTCACAGCCTAAAGTGGTGAATATTGCTTATCGTTTATACTGGTATGATAAGCAAGGATTAAACGTAGAAACATCGAATACCTTGTATCAGCAAATCGCAGCAAATTCTGATGTGAAAGTTCGTGCTGTGACTTCTTCTCCACGTGCAACAAATGTACGTGTTCATGTATTTTTATCGTCAAAGGCCGGAGAATAATAATGAAACGCATCTTAATGGTTGCTGCCGCGACATTAATTTTGGCTGGGTGCCCTTCATATCCACCTCAACAACCAGGTACACAACCCCCAATTGTGCCAGTAGAGCCGGAAAAACAACCAGAAGTGACTCCGCCACCCGTTGATGTTGTTCCAACTCCACCAAAGCAACAAACAACAGATTGGTCCGCTTCCATTACACCTTTAGTTAATCAAATGGCCAGTGCGGATGGGGTCGAAAACGGCAAAGTACTGTTAGTTGATTCAGTGAAAAATAACACGAATGGTTCAATACCGGTGCAAACTGTAACATCAGTTATGACAACCGCGGTTGAGAACACCAATCGTTTTAAAGTGGTTCCCGCCAGTGTGGTGAGTTCCGCACGTAAAACACTCGGTTTATCACAAGAAGACAGCTTAGTCACCCGTAGCAAAGCGATAGGGTTAGGCCGCTATGTCCAAGCGGAGTATGTGATTTACAGCGTGATGTCAGGTTCAAATAAAGAAAGAAGCCTTGAAATGCAATTGATGGATGTGCAAACAGGTGAAATTGTTTGGACTGGAAAGCACAATATTGAGTAACCAGCAGTCACTTTTTCGACTGTTAGTGACACATTTTCCTACAATCTCTGTACGTGATTGGAAAATATCCTCACTAACAGGGTTGTCAGGTGGAAGTTATTTACTGGAATGTTTTCTACCTGCTCGCGAAGTGAAGCTGATAGCACGTGCAGATGGAAATGCACAAACTGCTTTGTATGTTGACCGAAAGAAAGAAGCGCGGATATTGCAGCAATTACGCGCTTATTCATTTACACCTCAAGTGATTGGTCGGAATTCACAATGGTTATTATTAGGGTGGTGTGAAGGGCAACACCCTGATAACAATACTTTTTTGTTACCTAGTTTTCAGTGCGAGCTTGTAAATATAGTCACACAATTACATTGTGCTCCACTGCTGGGGTATCATTTACAACTCCGCAATGAAATATCTCATTACGGCTATTTAATTGATAAAAAACGGTTATCACCTCGCTGGAAAAAACTCCATTGCCATTTTACCTCTGACGCTTTTCCCAAAATGCTGAAACTGGCGCCTGCCCATATGGATATTCATACAAAAAATATTGTTCGCACATCAACAGGGCAGCTAATGCTATTGGATTGGGAGTATGCGGCAAATACAGATATCGCATTCTCTTTAGAAACCTATTTCCAATTTAATGGTCTGACAGACATTCAGCGAGATTTTTTCTTGAGGCAATATTGTGATGTTCACGGTGCTTATCGAGACAAACAGCAATTGGCGAAAAGCTGTCAATCATGGGCACCTTGGGTAAAATATATGACATTAATGTGGTATGAAGTGCAGTGGAATGAAAGCCAGTCAACTGACTTTTTGGTACACTCACAATTATTACGGCAATATTTTGGTTTAATAGGTTGATAGCCAAAGGCTATCAGAAAACAGTATCGGATTAAGACAATTAGTTTAATAAGTGAGGCATGTTATGGGCCCTATAATGCTAGATGTTCAGGGTTATGAATTGGACAACGAAGAGCGCGAAATATTAGCTCACCCATCCGTGGGGGGGTTAATACTGTTTACCCGTAACTTTCATGACGCAGCACAATTACGAGAGCTTGTCCGCCAAATTCGTGATGCATCAAGACACCGGTTGTTGATAGCTGTTGACCAAGAAGGTGGTCGAGTACAACGTTTCCGTGATGGTTTCACCGCATTGCCTTCTGCTCAGGCATTTGCAGCACTCAATAGTGAAATCGATGGTGCTAAACTCGCTGAAGAGGCGGGTTGGTTAATGGCATCAGAGATGATAGCCATGGATATTGATATTAGTTTTGCACCTGTTTTGGATCTTGGCCATCAAAGTATTGCGATAGGCGAACGCTCATTCCACGAAGACCCAGAAATTGCGATGGTCATGGCAGAACGTTTTATTAAAGGTATGCGCAGTGCGGGTATGAAAACGACAGGGAAACACTTTCCTGGTCATGGTGCAGTGAAAGCTGACTCACATAAAGAAACACCACGGGATGACCGCTCCTTGGAGAAAATTCGTGGTAAAGATATGTTGATTTTTAAAGACTTTATACAACGAGAGCTACTCGATGCAGTGATGCCTGCTCATGTTATTTATACTCAAGCTGATGATCGTCCTGCGAGCGGTTCACCATTTTGGCTAAAATCAGTATTGCGAGAGCAACTTGGTTTTCATGGTGTCATTTTCTCTGATGATTTATCGATGGAAGGCGCTGCGGTGATGGGAAGTTATCCTGAGAGAGCCCAGGCATCGTTGAATGCGGGATGCGACATGATTTTAGTCTGTAATAATCGTGAAGGTGCAGTCAGCGTCTTAGATAACTTACCGAAACAATATGATAGCCAAGCTTCTAAGCTATATCATAGCGGCCGACAATATAGTTTAACAGAGTTGCAAGCAGTTGAGCGTTGGAAAAATAGCCATCGTCAACTCGTTGATTTGCATGAGCGCTGGCAAGAACATCGCTAATAATTTCTAGTACATCTGAAAGGCCAGTAATTTATTACTGGCTTTTTTGCATAAGTACGCAAAAAAGACAAATTGCTTTGCATGAATAAAATAATAAAATTATGACTTGTGGTAAAAGTTACCCGTAACTTTCTTGTTTTTTTACAGTTAATCTCAATGTTCTTTTCGACTATATTTGATAAAAATGAACTAATACTTATTTCACTATTAAAAATAATTAGAAGGTTTTTATTAATCTCATTAGTGTTATGTTTCATTTTTGAAAAAATAAAATAGAAATTTTGATTATTTAATTTTTTGGTAATTATATTTTGAGTTTAATTGAAATAAATAACCATACATTTGCATTAAGTCTGGGTTTTTATATGGTTAGAGTGCTGGGTATAGCTATGTTAATTTTAATAATGAAAGCAATCATCTAAAAAAGTTAAGATGATTTTAAATAAATGAAAAATAGAATGATTTAATCAGTGCTTAATAACTATTGGTGCCTATCATTTGCTCAAGTGTTACTTAATTTAAATTTGCCTACAGGGAATAATACTTTCTCTTATAAGGGGGGATATAGAACGATCATGAGTAAATATACAGCAACAAATAATACGCATTCATGTGAAGGTTTCTATTGGGTGAAATTTTATACATATAGCCTATATGTATAAAGCTATTACAAATACCTATTTAAGTGGATGAGTTAACAACTAAATGAATTACCGATGAAATTCTATTAAAAATAATGAGTTACATCTTAAATTTACCTTAAGATAAAATGTGATATACATCACTATTAAAAAGTAGCTTATTGCAACGGATGTGGCGTGTTGTGACAGCGATCGTTTTAATTGACATAAAATTACGATAGCATTCGTATTATGAAAGATTTATGACAATTTAGAGTGATAAGTAATCAATTAAAAAAATAGCAATTTAATAGTTGCATTTTAAGTTAAATATTCAAATTTATTTGAGATGATTATTTCTCAGGGATATTTTTTGCTCTAAAAAATTATATAGGAAATAAAGTGCAATTTTTTTCTTAATAAATAATACAGTGTCGATAAATACAGTGCCGTAGTGTGAGGTTTAAGCTAGACAAACACCAAATATGAGTAAATGGCGCTATCGAATCAATAATGTATTTTTGAATTCTTATAAGGAATATTTCTATTCATAGTAATAAGTAAACACAAATACAGGAAAATACTGTATTGAATTTTATATTTAAAATGACTTATGTGTTTGAAATGGATGTATCTGTTTGTCTTTAAGTTAAATTGTTTTATTAAGCTAAAAATAAAAATGGTGTTTTGTTGTTCATGGAAACATGGCACAGCATAAAATTAATTCAAATAATCATTAACTAGGTTAATTCCAATGAAAGTTAAAAATATTGCGTTATTAATGCTTTCTCCTTGCTATTTAGCGGTAGCAATGGCAAATGCCAGCAACTGGGAAGATTCTATCAAGGAAAACTCATTCATTGCGGATTCGGAGCTAGAGCTGTCAACCCGCAACATGTGGAAATACTTAAAAACAGAAAACCGTTTTGATAAAAACGAAAACCGTTATCGAAAACAAGTTGCGAATGCTTGGGGACAAAACTTTCAAGCAGATTTCAAATCAGGTTATTTTGCTGATGTAATTGGCTTTGATGCCTCTTATTACGGCGGTATCAAACTGGGGGCAAGTAAAGACTTCGCCTCCCGTGCAATTTTATATAATGATGATGGCCATGCGAAAGGGTACAACAAAATTGGTCAACGTTATGCAAAAGTAAAACTGGACCTTGAGCCAGTAAAATTTAATGCGAAAGCAGGTTGGTTTACGCTGAAAAATACGGGTATTTTCACGAATTCACAGCGTTTATCATTGAACAGTTATAGCGGTTACTACACTAATACTGCGATCAGTGATTGGAGTTTGGATTTATTATATCTCGATAAGAAAGTCATGCGTCGCGATAGCCCAAATATTGATGCGATGTATTTCACTGATGCTAATGGTGTTCGACACAATGTTAATCATGTCATTACAGGTGGTATTAACTACAATACTAAACCATTGAAAGTATACTATTTCTATGGTCAAGCAGATGATTTGTTCCGTCAACAAGGTTTAGAAGCAAAATATAAACTGACTTCAGATGTGACACTAGGTACACAAATCTATAACCATGAATATGGTAGTGATGGTAAACGTACTGAAACCGATAAACAAAAAGGGAAGCGTAATTTTGACAAACGTGCATGGCACTACGCAGGAACGGCAGAATGGCGTATTCCTGAGTCACCTTGGACGTTAAGCACAGGTTTAACTCATACCCAAGCGAAAAAAGCGAATGGCGTAGGCCAGTTTGCGCGTAACCCAATTGGTAACACTCGTGGCCGTTTTAACTCACCAGCCTATGCAGATATCGACTACGTACGCGATGGTGAAACCATGGTTGCAATGGCAGCAGAGTATCGTATTAGTAAAGAACTCTCTGTTGGTGCGCGTACTAACTATTCAGAATTTAAATATGAAGGTGAAAGATTAAAACAAGGTCAATTTGGTCTATTCAGCTATTGGAAACCAACTGAAAACCTTTCTGTTTCTTTAAGTGGCGGTCTGGGCTGGCACCACCGTCAGGAGAACGACTACACGACGCCAAAATTATATGATGGTCACTCACGTCGTGCACACTCGTTATCTGGATCAATGACAACGACTTATCGTTTCAAAATGTAGTCGATAGTTGAAAAGGATTAAAAAAGGTAAAATAAATGAAACATAAAATTGGATTACTCACACTGCTCATTTCTGGTGCACTTTTAGCGGGTTGTGCTCCCAAAAATACAGATACCGTAAAAGTACAAGTCATTGGTATTAATGATTTCCATGGGGCTTTACAAGCCCCAGGTGATGGTAAATTAGGTGGTATTGAGTCAATTGCCACGCTGGTTAATCAATTAAGAGCGCAAAATGATAAAACTATCGTTGTTGGCGCGGGTGATTTAGTCGGGGCAAGCCCATTACTGTCATCGATGTTTTATGATGAACCTACCATTGAAGCCTTAAGTGCGATTGGTATGGAAACCAGTGCAGTTGGTAACCATGAGTTTGATAAAGGTAAAGAAGAGCTGCTGAGAAAACAAAACGGCGGCTGTCACCCAACAGCAGGTTGTGTGGGTAAAGATTCCTTTGATGGTGCTAATTTTAACTACTTAGCGGCCAACGTTATTGTGAAAGAAACAGGAGAAACTCTGTTCCCATCTTACTTTATTAAAGAGTTTGATGGCATTCCAATGGCATTTATTGGTTTAACGTTAGAAGGTACGCCAGCTATCGTGACACCAAGTGGAACCGCAGGGTTAGAATTCAAAAATGAAGTCGAAACTATTAATAACCAAGTGAAATTATTAAAAGCACAAGGTATTAACAGTATCGGTGTTCTGATCCATGAAGGCGCAACACAACAAGTTGATACCAAAGTTAAAGATATTAACCGTTGTGATAATATCAAAGGCCCAATCGTTGATATCGTTAAACAATTAGATGCGAATGTAGACTTTGTTGTCAGCGGTCATACACACCAAGCTTACAATTGTGAAATCAATGGGATGACAGTAATTTCAGCCCAGTCTAACGGGACTTTATTATCTCAATTGAATATTGAGATTGATAGAAATACGAAAGATATTGTTAGTATCAATGCAAAGAATATCCCTGTTGAAACGAGCCGTTATGAGAAAGACCCTGAGTTAACCACGTTCGTACAAAAATACGAAAAAATTGCCTTGCCTATTTCGCAACAAGTGATGGGCTCTTTAACAGCAAATGTGGATAAAAAATTATTGCCTGCAGGAGATTCAACTCTAGGTAAGATTATTGCTGATGGGCAATTATATGCAGCTTCCAGCAAAGAAGCGGGCGGTGCGCAAATTGCGTTTATGAACAGTGGCGGTATTCGTGCTGATATGAAAGCAGGGGAATTAACTTACGGTGATATTTTCACTGTCCAGCCATTCTCTAACGTGGTTGTTACGCAATCGCTAACAGGTGCACAAATTAAACAAGCGCTTGAGCAGCAGTGGGATCGTGCTCGTCCACAAGTTATGCCAGTTTCTAAAGGTTTTTACTACGAGTGGGATGACAGCCGCCCAGTAGGTGATAAAGTTATTCAAAAATCAATGAAATTAAACGGTAAGCCGTTAGACATGAATAAAAGCTATCGTGTTGCTGCGAATGAATTCTTAGCAACGGGTGGTAGCCGTTTCTCTGCCTTCAACCAAGGTAAAAACCGTGTTTATAGCCTGCCAGATAACGAAGCGTTAATGCAGTACTTTAAAGATAACTCACCAGTTTCCGTTCCAACGGATGTGCGTATCAAGAAAATTAAATAATAAAATTTAATATTCCATTAAAAACTCTGAGAGTGTTTATCATCCTCAGAGTTTTTTTGTGCTTAATTTCCGGCATGGGGTAACGATGAGAAGGGGGGATTGATTGTGTTTACTAAATAAAAAATGATAAAGTAATAATTCTCATTATCATTATGATTTTGTGAATTTAAACAATTGATTGATATAACGGCTAAAAAGCTGACTCGATTCGTTTGGGGAAAAAAATGATTTGACGAATGTGATCGTAGTCATAATAATCAACTAAATTGATGTGAATCAATATTTGGTATTACCAATAGACCAGTCATGATATTCTAATAGGGTTAGTGTGAGTTGTGGCTAATTATTGTTATATAAGGTTTTTTTATGAGAAACCTTAAATAACATTAATATATTTTGTTTCGAGGGATTTATGACCTTATCTCAACCCAAAATCATCGTTGTCGGCGGTGGGGCTGGTGGATTAGAACTGGCAACACGTTTAGGCCGTAAGTTAGGCCGTAAAAAACGCGCACAAATTACCTTGGTTGACCGCAACCCAAGCCATTTATGGAAACCACTATTACATGAAGTGGCGACAGGTTCGTTAGATGATGGGGTCGATGCGATAAGCTATTTGGCCCATGCTCGCCATAATGCATTTAATTTCCAATTAGGTTCACTCACGAATATTGACCGTGAAAATAAAAAAGTGGTTCTCGGTGAACTTTATGACAAACATGGTGAATTATTGGTCCCTTTGCGTGAACTAGAATACGATATTTTAGTGATGGCGTTAGGAAGTACGTCGAATGATTTTGGTACACCAGGTGTTAAAGAACACTGCATTTTCTTAGATAACCCACACCAAGCGCACCGTTTTCACGACGAAATGCTAAATCTGTTTTTACGTTACTCAGTTCGTGATAACGCAGAGGAGAGCGTTAATATTGCCATTGTTGGTGGCGGTGCAACGGGCGTTGAGTTATCAGCGGAACTCTATAACGCAGTAGAGCAACTGACCAGTTATGGCTTTAAAGGGCTAGACACAGATGCATTGAATGTCACACTAGTTGAAGCGGGTGAACGTATCCTGCCGGCTTTACCGCCGAGAATTTCAAGTGCCGCACATCAAGAACTTAATAAACTCGGCGTGAATGTATTGACGAAAACTATGGTAACCAGTGCTGATGCAGATGGTTTGAATACGAAAGAAGATGGTAAAATTCATGCGGATCTTATGGTTTGGGCTGCAGGGATTAAAGCACCTGATTTCATGAAAGATATCGCTGGGTTAGAAACAAATCGTATCAACCAATTGGTGGTAAAACCGACGTTACAAACGTCTCGTGACGATATGATTTTTGCCATTGGCGATTGCGCTTCTTGCGCTAAGCCTGAAGGGGGATTTGTGCCACCAAGGGCTCAATCAGCTCACCAAATGGCCAGCCTTTGTTATGACAATATTGTCGCTTTAATGAAAGATAAACCTTTAAAAGAATATGTTTATAAAGACCATGGCTCATTAGTTTCACTGTCTCGCTTTAGTACAGTTGGCAGCTTGATGGGGAATTTAATGCGTGGGGATATGATGGTAGAAGGGCGTATCGCTCGTTTTGTGTATATTTCTTTATACCGTATGCACCAAATCGCATTACACGGTTACATTAAAACGGGGCTAATGATGCTTGTTGGCAGTATTAACAGAATTATTCGTCCAAAGTTAAAATTGCACTAGTCAACGACTAGCTACTTGTTTAATTTGGTTTTATTAGCACTATGCACCTGTATATTCGTATAACAGGTGCATTATTTTTTATTATTTATAATGATAAATAATAATGTTAATAAATATATTAACTAAATCTGTCAAGGCTTATCTATGTTAAATATTGCGTAGAAAAACTATTTAGATCAAATTTAATAGGTTAATTATCGATTATATTGTCACTATTACTTATATAAATATATATTTTATTTTAATGAAACTTAAACCTAGAAATTAATATAAAATAAATGATCCGAATATTAACTTATCTTAAGTTTTAAATAATTAAGATGTAAATCCATTTATATAACGATAACAGCCAACCATAACAGGCTATTCTATTATCCTATTGATTTAAAACAGTAATATTTTTGATTGTAATCAATAGGTGAAGTTGCACTAATGGTAAAGTTTATTTTTCTAAAACAGTTATAATAAACATATGTTTTAATGATAATTTAAGATAATTCTAAAAAACAACACTATTAGTAGGTAATTATCGAATTATTTTGAGTAGTGGTTACAATAGGCACTGCATATTTTAATAAGGGTTAACACGATGAAGCTAAAATTTAAGTTGTTATTAGCAACTGTAGTGATGCTCCTTATTGTATTGCTCGTGAATTCATTCAGCCAAGAGCCGGAAACTAAATTGGCTACGGTATTATCGGTTGAGCCGATCAAAGCGAATCGCCTTGTTGAGTACGAAAATTGTACAGTAACAGGGGTTTTAGGCACCTTTAATCAGCAATCCCTTTCTCGTTTTCACCCTGCGCAAAGCGAATGCAAAATGATTTTTATGATTGAAGCATTACAAGGGAAAAGCTTTCCATCTCTATTTGATATGCAAAATCAAACCTGTGTTAACACACAAAAAATGGAATTAGTGATTGTTGGATATGACGTTGTGTACCAAATTGGTAAAACAGTTGGAAAAGTCAGAACATCCTATGAACCATCAATGTTTATTCCTTTAGATGATAAAGGGCGTTTAGTGCTCACTTCATCCAATTCAGTATGTGAAACCATGCGCAGTGATATAAAAGAATTATTACCCTTTTATTGTTTACAGCAAAATGAATTACCAATCACAAAAAACTCATCAGCAGTCTTAGAACTGCAACCGAATAAAAATACATTTGGCTTTATGGAATAATTTTTTCTATAAATATTATAGAGATAAAAGGCTACAAGAGTAGCCTTTTATCATTTTAGAGCATCAAACTTAGCTAATTTGATGCTCTTCAAACCCAATGAGTAATTGTTTAATAAACTCTAGTCGAGAAACTCTTTCTGTTAAATCATGGAAAAATTTTAGTCTAACAGGGCCATCTAACCGATAAGTTTGTGGCTGGTTTTGTAATAAGCTTATTAAGAAACTTGGGTCGACTTTATTTTTATCACCAAACTCAATAAAGCCACCTTTTTCATGAGCTTCAATACGTTTAATACCAAGAGCTTGAGCTTGTAATCGAATAGCTGCGTTCGCTAATAGGAATTTACCTGCGTCAGGTAAACTACCAAAGCGGTCGATCAGTTCTGTACGCAATTCGTCAAGCTCCTGACTGTTTTTTGCACTGGCTATTCGTTTATAGAAAGACAAACGAATATTCACGTCGTGAATATAGTCGTCTGGCAACAGAACAGGCATACGCAACTCAACTTCTGTTTGTTGGCTAGTCAAATCTTCTAATGAAGGCTCACGCCCCTCTTTAAGCGCATCAACAGCACTTTCTAATAGCTCCATGTACAGGGTAAAACCAATCGTGGTCATTTGCCCACTTTGGTCTTCACCAAGTAATTCACCCGCACCACGAATTTCTAAATCGTGAGTTGCTAAAGCAAAACCAGCTCCTAAGTCTTCCAATGATGAAATGGCTTCAAGGCGTTTATGTGCATCGGTGGTCATAGCTTTGGGATGCGGGGTGAGTAAGTAAGCGTATGCTTGATGGTGAGAGCGACCAACTCGTCCACGTAGTTGATGGAGTTGAGCTAATCCGAAATGATCCGCGCGTTCAATGATAATGGTATTCGCTGTTGGTATATCAATACCAGTTTCAATAATTGTGGTGCATATCAATACATTAAAACGTTGATGATGGAAATCTGTCATTACGCGTTCTAACTCGCGCTCGCGCATTTGGCCATGCCCAACAACAAAACGTGCTTCAGGGACTAACTCTTCAAGGCGAGCCTTTGCCTTTTCAATATTTTCAACATCATTGTAAAGGTAATAAACTTGGCCGCCACGTAAGGTTTCCCGTAAAATTGCCTCACGGACAACTAAGTCATCATATTGGCGCACAAAGGTTTTTACAGCCAAACGGCGCGCTGGTGGTGTGGCGATAATAGATAAGTCACGCATACCACTCATGGCCATGTTAAGAGTACGAGGAATAGGTGTGGCGGTCAGCGTTAAGATATCAACGTCTGCACGCATAGCCTTTATTCGTTCTTTATGGCGGACACCAAAGCGGTGCTCTTCATCGACGACGAGCAAACCTAAATCTTTCCATACTAAGTCACTTTGTAGCAACTTATGGGTACCAATTAGAATATCAACTTTGCCTTCCGCGGTCTGGGTAATAATTTGTTGTTGCTCTTTCGCTGTTTTAAAGCGTGATAACATTTCTATGCGGACAGGCCAGTTAGCAAACCTATCTTTAAAATTATCATAGTGTTGTTGTGCAAGTAGTGTCGTGGGGACTAAAACGGCAACTTGTTTGTTATTATTAATCGCAAGGAATGCGGCTCGCATTGCCACTTCGGTTTTACCAAAGCCCACATCACCACACACGAGTCGGTCCATTGCTAATGGTTGGCACATATCACTGAGAACAGCATTGATGGCGACTTCTTGGTCAGGCGTCGTTTCGAATGGAAAGCCTTGACAAAATTCTTGGTATTGTTGTTTATCATGCTTGAATGCAAAGCCAGCCTTAGCGGCTCGTTGCGCATAAATATCAAGCAGTTCTGCGGCAACATCGCGTACTTTTTCTGCGGCTTTCTGGCGTGCACGACCCCAGCTATCACTACCTAATTTATGCAATGGGGCATTTTCATCAGCACCACCTGCATAACGACTAATTAAATGGAGTGAAGAAACAGGAACATACAGTTTATCATCACCGGCATAGGTTAAAATTAAATATTCGGCTTTAATACCGCCCGCTTCTAAGGTAATTAAACCTTGGTAACGGCCTACACCATGCTCAATATGTACCACAGGTTGCCCAGGGCGTAATTCAGCTAAGTTGCGAATGAGGGTGTCAGTATTAATGGTGCGGCGGTTATCTGCCCGGCGACGAACAACACGCTCCCCAAGTAGGTCACTTTCGCAAATTAATGCCCTATGGATATCGGATTGAATAAAGCCGTGTTCAGCGGCACCAATGGTGATGGCAAATCTGCTGTCAGTAGGGCTAGTATAGCTTTGAATAATTTCAGGGCGAATTTTTAAACGGGCTAATAGCTCGGTAACGGTCTCACGTCGGCCTTCACTTTCCACAGAAAAGACGATGGTTCCATCAAATTGTTCAGTAAACTGACGCAATTTTTCAAGCGGCGTTTTGCTTTGCCCTTGTGTGCTGATATCCGGTAATGGCAGGTAATCTAAATTAGTATTTGCCGCTTTTTTGGGTAAAGATTCGAGGGATAACTGAATACGCGGCCATTTTTTTAACGATTGATTAAGCTGTTCAACAGTTAACCATAGCTCAGAAGGGGGGAGTAATGGGCGCATTGGGTCAACACCACGGCTTTCATACCGCTGCTGAGTATCAACCTGAAAGCGTTCAGCCGCTTCTTGTAAGCTCTGAGAAACAATTAAACTTGATGGCGGTAAATATTCAAATAAAGATGGCAGTGGCTGAGCAAAGAATAAAGGCTGCCAATACTCGATACCCGTCGGTAAGGTATTTTTACTGACTTGCTGGTAAATATGCTCTGGATCACGGCGAACTTCAAAGCGCTCGCGCCATTGGCTGCGGAAACGTTCAATAGCGTCTTTATCGGTCGGGAATTCATGAGCTGGGAGTAAATTGATTTGCTCTACTTCTTCGAGTGTTCTTTGTGAGTCAACGTCAAACGTTCGCAAGCTATCAATTTCATCATCGAAGAAATCAATACGAAACGGCAACGAGCTACCCATGGGAAATAAATCGAGTAAAGCGCCCCGTGTGGCATATTCACCATGCTCTAAGACTTGCTCTACATGGCGGTAGCCAGCGTTATCGAGCTCATTACGTAAGTTATCACGGGAAAGTTTGTCACCTTTTGCCATCACTAAGGCATGACTGGTTAAAAAGTCAGCAGGACAGACTTTTTGCATCAATGTATTGACGGGAAGAATTAATGCGCCTTTTTGCAAACTGGGCAAACGGTACAGTGTCGATAAACGATGAGAAATAATTTCCTGATGGGGGGAGAAATTGTCATATGGCAATGTTTCCCAGTCAGAAAGAGTCTCTATAGGGTGTTGTGTAAACTGTTGAATTTCATCTCTTAAACGTAATGCATTTTGCATATCACGTGTCACGATGATCACAGGCCCTTGGTGACGTTGTATTATTTCTCCACATTCAAGTGCACCAGCCGCCCCGATAAGGCAACCTAAATGGCGAACATCGCCACTACGACTAGGGAGTTCATAACGAAATTTTGACAACATAGAAATCTTCGGTATCTCACAGCGATTAGTAAGCAGTTAAACAAGAGTTAGCCCAAACATAGCCAATTTTTGTACGAAAAATAGTTAAGTTAATCAACAAATAGTTAAACTACAAAATTTATAACAAAACAATCAGTTTTAACTCGTAATTCGTCTGAAAGTCAGACAAAAAGGCACTTAAAGCAGAAAAAAAACCATCGGGTGGTTCCATTCATCAATCGTACCCTTTATTATCGCTGAACACTTCGCTTTGGCAACAGGGGCATCATAGATTTCATGCACCAATCTGTCTCATTATTTATAGGCCTACGCTATTTACGTGGGCGTGCTGCGGATAAATTTGGGCGTTTCGTATCCAGTTTATCTGCTATTGGTATCACACTAGGGGTTGCGGCATTGATAACCGTCACCTCAGTGATGAATGGGTTCGAGCGATCGTTACAAGATAGCATACTTGCTTATATGCCGCAGGCAATTTTAACCTCTGCCTCTGGAAATATAGACCCAGCAAAATATCCAATATCCGATCTACAACATTTAAAGGGTGTCAGCCAGATCGCACCTATTGTGCAATCTGATGTGGTATTACAAAGCCGAACCAATGTTGGCGTGGGCGTTATGGGGGGAATCGACCCCGAAGAATCTTCGCTGTTATTGGATAAACTGGTTGTCGGGCAACGCAATGACCTCAAAGAAGGCAGTTATAATGTTTTTCTCGGGAATAAACTTGCAGAAACACTCGGGGTAAAACGTGGTGATGAGGTTCGCTTAATTATTCCAGGCGTGAGTCAGTTAACACCGATGGGGCGCATTCCAAGCCAGCGCCTATTTACTGTGGCTGGTATTTTCCAAACAAATGGGGAAGCGGATACGAGTGAACTGGTCGTGGCACAACAAGATGCCGCACGTATGCTTCGTTATCCCGCAGGCCACATTACTGGGTGGCGCTTATATTTAGATGAGCCTTTACAAGTTGACGTTCTAAGTCAGCAAGCGTTACCAGATGGCTTAGTATGGAAAGACTGGCGGGAGCGTAAAGGGGAGTTTTTCCAAGCCGTTCGCATGGAAAAAAATATGATGGGCTTATTGCTTAGCTTAATTATCGCAGTGGCGGCATTTAATATTATTACCTCGCTATCACTGTTAGTGATGGAAAAGCAAGGCGAAGTGGCTATTTTAAAAACCCTAGGTCTCAAACGTTGGCGTATTTTAATGATATTTATGATCCAAGGCGCTGGAGCGGGGGTGATTGGCTCACTCATTGGCACGATATTAGGCACGATACTTTCTAGTCAACTGAATGTCATTATGCCGCTGATCGGTTTATTACCCAAAGGCGTCTCTTTACCTATTGTGCTTGATTACTCTGGTATTTTAATTATTGCACTAAGTGCAATGCTGATTTCTCTGCTGGCAACGCTTTATCCTTCTTGGCGTGCAGCAGCGGTTCAACCTGCTGAGGCTTTACGTTATGAATAAACAACCACTTCTGGTCTGTGAAAAATTAAGCAAAACATATCAAGAAGGGACATTGTCGACGCAAGTGTTGAAAAATGTCAGTTTTTCCATGGGGCGTGGGGAAATGATGGCCATCGTGGGAAGTTCTGGTTCAGGTAAAAGTACCTTATTGCATTTATTGGGTGGCTTAGATACCCCTTCAGAAGGGAATGTTATCTTTCGTGGGCAGCATATAAATCAATTAACCTCAGATGAGCGTGCTGCTATTCGTAATAAAGATCTCGGTTTTATTTATCAATTTCATCACCTTTTACCGGATTTTACTGCCCTTGAAAATGTGGCAATGCCTTTATTAATTGGGGGGATTGCGAAAGAAACTGCGTTTTCTAAAGCAACTGAAATGTTAGAGGCAGTTGGGTTAGCACACCGAGCAGGGCATCGGCCTTCTGAATTATCAGGGGGAGAACGCCAGCGTGTTGCTATTGCAAGGGCGTTAGTGAATGAGCCAGCACTGGTTTTGGCAGATGAGCCGACAGGTAACCTTGATTTACGTAATGCAGATGCCATTTTTGAGTTGTTGGGTGAATTAAACCGAACACAGCGGACCGCATTTTTAGTCGTCACCCATGATATGACTCTGGCTCGGCGGTTATCCCGCCAATTGGAAATGCGAGATGGGCATTTGCAACAGGAAATTACCTTGGGGGCTCGGTAATGTCTAAATTGCCTCTTTCACTAGTCACGGCGCTGCGTTTCAGCCGTGGTCGACGCCGAACAGGGATGGTTTCATTAGTCTCGATAGTTTCAACGTTGGGGATTGTTCTTGGGGTCGCGGTGCTAATTATCGGTTTAAGCGCAATGAATGGCTTTGAGCGCGAATTAAATAACCGTGTGTTATCTGTTGTTCCCCATGGGCAAATTTTTGCTGTTAAGCCACCGTATAAAGATTTGGAGTTTGCTGAGCAAGTTATCCGTAAAACGCCCGGTGTAGAAGGTGTTAGCCCTTACATCAATTTTACGGGGTTACTTGAACGTGGTGCAAATTTAAAAGCAATTCAAGTCATGGGGGTTTCACGAGAAACTCAGCCACAAGTCAGTGCGTTACCTCAGTTCATTCTCAATGATGCTTGGCAACATTTTGATGCAGGCAAACAATCAATTATTTTAGGCCAAGGTGTGGCGGATGCATTGAATGTGAAGGTTGGGGACTGGGTAACAATCATGATCCCAAATACCGATGCTAGCTTGAAAATTCAGCAGCCTAAGCGTATTCGTGTACAGGTGACGGGTATTTTTAAACTTAGTGGTTTGCTCGATCACCAGTTAGCACTCGTTCCTCTCGCAGATGCACAGGAATATCTCGACTATGGGGATGGTGTGACAGGGTTTGAAATCAAAGCAACAGACCCATTTATTGCCGATCAAGTCGTTTATGATGCAGGCTTGAAAACAATGCATCATGTCGTTGTAAAAAGTTGGATAGGCGATTATGGCTATATGTATAATGATATTCAAATGGTTAGAAGTATCATGTACTTAGCTATGATATTGGTGATTGGCGTTGCGTGTTTTAATATTGTTTCTACCCTTGTTATGGCAGTTAAAGATAAAAGTAGTGATATCGCTGTATTGCGTACCTTAGGGGCAAAAGATAGGCAAATTCGTGCTATTTTCTTATGGTATGGCTTGTTGGGTGGCCTTGTTGGTTCATTGATTGGCGTTGTGCTTGGGGTCGTCATATCATTAAATCTAACACCCATGATTAAGGTGGTAGAGGCTATTGTTGGCCATCCAATTTTATCGGGTGATGTTTATTTTATTGACTTTTTACCTTC
The DNA here is from genome assembly GCF_028480905.1 of Providencia sp. PROV156. Lineage (NCBI taxonomy): Bacteria > Pseudomonadati > Pseudomonadota > Gammaproteobacteria > Enterobacterales > Morganellaceae > Providencia > Providencia sp. PROV156. Next base: position 53,856 of record NZ_JAMPPE010000025.1, read on the forward strand.
TGAATTGCATGTCATGGATGTGGTTTATGTTTTAATTACAACCATTGTATTGAGCTTACTAGCTAGTTGGTATCCTGCTCGTAGGGCAAGCAAATTAGACCCTGCACGTATTCTTAGCGGGCAATAGCTATTAGTAGGGTTATAGGGTTAGAGAGCCAATGGTTTTTAGGAGACGATTCTAAAAACTTATTGGTTCTTCTTATGATTACTGCGCAGCTAAAAACATCTGCTTATAACTACGAGTTTCCACCATTTCTTCTGTTAATCCATATTGCTTGGCGGTCGCCATCAATTTTTGATATAGAGCTTCAAGTAAATCCTGCTCATCTGTCATAATGGCAAATTCAGCAAACCAGCCGATCCCACTAAGGTGGTCAATTGTAATGTGGATGTCATTCAGGAAATAAATGCTTCTTATTTTAGTTGTGGTTAAGTAGCAATGATATCCCAGTGTCGTTAACATGTTTTGTACATGGCGGCAGTCATCAATATTAATGGCTTTGCATTCAGAAGCTCCAGGCCCTTTAACTATCCATAATTTTATGCCTGATGGCACCATTTCACGTACACACATACTGACGCCATTGTCAGCTAGTGGTAGATGCGGGTTTTCATAGAAACAATCTGTTTCTGTATTATTTTCCGTAAAGGGTTCAGCTAAGTCGGCCTTTATTTTATGCAGAAAAGTGTCGGGGTCCGGTAAATGAAATTTAATTTCAGCTTCATATTTACCGACAAAATGTTGGCTCATGTAAAGTTCCTTGGTACTAACCTTCAGGATAATGATGGTAACACAAAGCGAAAATAGACGAGGGAGATAAAGATGAGGTTAGCGAATAAGTAAGTGCCTAGGTGTTTAAATTAGGCACTTTTAGCATACATTCTACTGGTTATTTTTTTGTCATTTTATCTAGATAACCCATAACGAATGCAGATAATACAAAGGTTAAATGGATAACGACATACCACATCAACTTGTCATTTGAGACACTTTTCAAGTCCATGAAGATTTTTAATAGGTGAATGGAGGAAATAGCAACAATGGAAGCTGCAACTTTATTTTTTAATGATGAAGCATCCATTTTACCTAGCCAGCCTAGTTTTTCACTGCTGTCAGGGATATCCATTTGGGAGACAAAGTTCTCATAACCTGAAAACATCACCATCACCAATAACCCACCGACTAATGCCATATCAATCAATGATAATAGCGTCAAAATTAAGTCTGCTTCAGGAATTGAAAGGATATTTGGCAAAATATGGTATAGCTCTTGAAAGAACTTAATGGTTAAAGCCAATAGTGTCAGTGAAAGCCCAAAATAAATAGGCGCTAAAATCCAACGTGAAGCATACATCGCTCTTTCAAAAAACTTTTCCATGAAACCCCTTTTAGTGGTGAATTAGCAACACAGTAAAATCTGCGAGGCGTATTTTAACTGCACGGGGAGTGAACGAGAAAGGTTTTTTTATTGTTTTACAGTTACGAACGTTTTATGGCGAATTTATGAAATATTAGTGTCATTTTTATGAATAAAAAGTGACAAAATCGATACCTTCGATATTTTTATTTGCATTCAGCGAGATGATGCGTTTTAGTATGTTAACATTTAGATAATGTCATCAGTTGTGGTAAGGAAATAGTTAGTATGCCAATAAAGTATATACTTGGAGCTTGATTATTTTAAAAATTCCAAACAATCAGCGTTTATAAGTTTGTGTCGTAATGACATGATAAAAACAATTAATATTTAACATGATATAAGTTTATTGGTTATATGGATGAAAGGAAGCTTTGATGTTGCGATTTCGTTATAGGTTGAAAAAAGCTCGTAAGAATAAATGTATACGCCGCCAGCGACTTCGTAACCGGTCTTTTTATATAGATAATAGATTGGGTAATATGAAAAATGTCAATATTGTCGTTTTAACAGGAGCAGGTATTTCAGCCGAATCTGGGATCCAAACATTCCGTTCTGCGGATGGTTTATGGGAAGAGCATCGCGTTGAAGATGTGGCAACTCCTGAAGGTTTCGAACGTAACCCTAAATTAGTACAACGTTTTTATAATGAGCGACGTCGGCAGTTACAGCAAGAAAATATTAAACCTAATGCTGCTCACTATGCACTTGCACAGCTTGAAGAAATTTTTGGTGACCGCTTTTTGTTAATTACACAAAATATAGACAATTTACATGAAAGAGCGGGAAGCCAGCGGGTTATCCATATGCATGGTGAACTATTAAAAGTTCGCTGTAATTGGTCAAATCAAGTATTGGAGTGGAAAGGGGATTTATCGGTCGATGACCGCTGTCATTGTTGCCAATTCCCTCAGCCACTGAGGCCCCATATTGTTTGGTTTGGTGAAATGCCAATTGGAATGGATTATATTTATCAATCCCTTGAATCTGCGACCATTTTTATCTCTATTGGAACCTCTGGCCATGTGTACCCTGCTGCAGGCTTTGTTCATGAAGCTAAATTACATGGGGCACATACGGTCGAACTGAATTTAGAGCCTAGCCAAGTGGAAAGTGAGTTCGATGAAAAACACTATGGTTTAGCCAGCAAAGTCGTTGTTGAATATATCAATAAGCTTATTACTGAGTTACAGGTTAAAAATACCGCGCAATAAGCTTTCAATACATAACATTATAAGGGGAAACGTATTGTTTCCTCTTATAGGTTAGACGTTTGTATCCATCATGGCTGGCATCGTAATCTCTTTGACGCAGGTTGCATTGCTCGTATTGGCGATAAAACGCACGGCATTGACAACGTCTTGTAATGGGATCAATTGCCCATGACTTTTTTCAATGACTTCGTCAACGGGGGTAGTGAGTGGATACTCAGTCGCTAAATAACCTAAATTTATAACCGATATTGCTATTTTATCTTCCCGTAATGTTTCTCTTAACGATTGAGCTATTCCCCTGATGGCATATTTGGTAGCAGAAAAGGTGACTTCCTTGCCATTATGATTATCTAAACCCCATGTGGAACCAATCAATATAATCTTGCTATTTTTCGCTAAACGCAAATTGGGTAACAGTGCTTTTAAGTTCAATAAACAGGCGCTGATATTAGTCTGAACCATATTCAGCAGCTCTATGTCATCAGTCGATTCAAATTGGTACTCTTCACTAAAAGCGAGTTTCTCCCATATACCCACATTATAAATTAAGGTATGAATAGGTTGACTCTGAATAACAGACTTAATGGAATTCGCGCTATTAATGTCATTTAAATCAGCAGGGATCCACGTAAAATTAGTTTGCTCAAAAGGAGGTTTTGAGCGAGAAACACCGTAAATATGGTCTGTATTTTCAGGGAATCCTTCGACTAATGCCTTACCTAATCCTTTGCTAACACCATAAATTAAACATGTTTTTGACATGAATTTTCCTATAAACGAGTAAAATTTTGTTTTGTTTATTATTAGCTAGTAAATAAAATAATAAGGCTTCATATATAGCATACTATTTCAATTTAATGATTGATGATTAGTGTAGTGGATGAATGATATTTAACCAAATGGTGTGCTTTTAGGTAACAAATAAATAATAATCGAATAATTAATACAATTTGATTATTACCCTTATTTATTATAGGTATTGATTGCTGCAGTAATAGCCAACCTGTTAAAGATAGGCTAAAAAATAAATTTCTTTAAAGATTTATCATAAAAAATAGTGAGCATTAACAGGAAAGCTGATTTGAGACAATAATTGAATCTGTGATCTTTCCCATAATATAGGCATTGATATTTTAGGGGGAAGGGTATGGACAAACTCTTAGAGCGGTTTTTTGAATATACCGCTTTCGATACACAATCAAAGCTAAACGCAAAAACAGTACCCAGCAGTGCAGGACAGTTAAAGTTCGCTCGTGCATTAGTTAATGAACTGAATGAGTTAGGTTTTGAAAAAATAACGCTAAGCGATCAAGGTTGCGTGATGGCTTATTTACCGTCAAACGTTGATTGGGATGTTCCTACTATTGGTTTTATTTCACATTTAGACACAGCGCCTGATTTTTCAGGTAAAAATGTGAGTCCACAAGTCCTCGAAAATTATCGAGGAGGGGATATTGCGTTAGGTATTGGTGATGAAGTGCTATCCCCTGTGATGTTTCCGGTACTCCATGAAATGATTGGTAAAACGCTGATCATGACAGATGGTAAAACTTTATTGGGTGCCGATGATAAAGCGGGTATTGCAGAAATAATCACAGCCCTCGTACGTTTAAAGGAAAAAAATATTCCTCATGGTAAAATCTGTCTTGCATTTACCCCTGATGAAGAGATAGGACGCGGGGCTCGCCATATCGATTTTAAACAATTTGATGCATTGTGGGCCTATACCGTCGATGGTGGTGGAGTTGGTGAATTAGAGTATGAAAATTTTAATGCGGCTAATGTTTCCATTAAAATTGTTGGCAATAACACTCATCCCGGTACAGCTAAAGGCGTAATGGTGAATGCATTAGGGCTAGCGAACCGTATTCATTCGATGTTACCACCTGATGAAACACCTGAAAATACAGAAGGGTATGAAGGGTTTTATCATTTAACATCGTTAAAAGGTACAGTTGAAAAGGCCGAGTTGAATTATATTATTCGTGATTTTGACTTAGCAGGCTTTGAAGCTAGGAAGAAAAATATAATTCGAATTGCTGAAAAAGTTGGCGAAGGGCTGCACCCAAGCTGTTATATCGAACTGACACTTGATGATACCTATTATAACATGCATAAAGAGGTCATGAAGTACCCACATGTTATTGAATTAGCGAAACAAGCAATGCTTGATTGTGGCATTGAACCAGTTATTCAACCTGTCCGTGGTGGTACCGACGGTGCACAGCTTTCACATCGCGGTTTACCATGTCCAAATATTTTCACAGGTGGTTATAATTTCCATAGTAAACATGAGTTTATAACACAAGAAGGTATGGAGCAGGCTGTTAGTGTGATTATGCGTATTGCGGAGCTAACGGCCATTCACGCACGGCAATCGTGATATTTTATGAGAAGTAAGAGAGGTTGTTGACAAAGTGGGATAAAAGCGTGGTTTTTCCCACTTTGTGTTATCAGCCGAAAATCAATAAATTGATTTTCCTAATTTATTTTCAAAACCTATTCGACTTGCCGCTAAACATAATATGTTTGTCAGCACTCTTACTGTTGTTATTGAAATAATACAGAAATACCACTAAGTGCCAGTAAAACTCCCATGACTAAATTAAACCGCTTTAATGTCTTAGGTTGTTTTAGCCTTTCTCTTAATTTACTACCAAACATAGCCCAGATAGCAACACATGGCCAATTGATGGCTGCAAATATGACAGCGACTTGCAACATTGATAAATAAGGTGAAATTGTATTGGTATACATCGCCATTCCAGAGACTGCCATCATCCAGGCTTTAGGATTTATCCATTGAAATAACGCCGCTTCTAAGAAAGTTAGTGGTTTAATTTCTTGGTTATTTGTCTGTGCAATTGAATGGCTAATAGTGGTTTTCCATGCAAGCCAGAACAAATAAATAATTCCAAAATATTTTAATATCGAATAAACCATAGGGGATGATTGAATCAATGCGCCCACCCCTAGCCCTACTGCCACTAACATAATAAGAAAACCAATTGATACTCCAAATGAATGAGGTAATGTTTTTCTAAATCCAAAATTAATACCTGAAGCAAGTAACATAATATTATTTGGGCCTGGAGTTATGGATGTCACAAAGGAAAACAATGATAAAGCCAAAAGAGTTTCTATGTTCATGTTGTTATCATCTTTAAAAGGGACAATTAACGCTGTGCGTGACTGGCGACGGTGAAGTCAAAACAGTTTAAAATTGAATCAAATAATGTGCTTTATCTTTGCGTGCTTACGGGCAAGAAGGGGACATATTGCGAGTAGGTGCTAGCGGGATATAATATATATTAAAATAAATAATTTAGTTATTAATAATGATGTGTTAATTGTAGTCAGCGGTTTTCAATTGATGGTCAGGAGGGTGCTGCCATATCATACTAATAATATTATTTTTAATAAAAGACCCATAATGAATGGGCCTTTTTCACAAATATAAATTTAATATTATCAGTACCGATTAATCATCAAAATACCAATAACCATTATTAACGAGCGCAGTAAGCAGTGCGATGAAATTAACATCATCAATGGCATCAGCTAAATTTTCGCTATTAACGGCATCATAGCGGCATAAACTATCAGCGGCCTCATAACACTCAGTTTCCAAGCATTCACCATTAACAAAAAATTGGTCGCCAACGCGTAATGCTCTGAGACCATTTAATTTGTATAAGGTTTCTTGCTGAGTTTTTAGCAAATCATAGATTTCTTCTTGCTCATAAGGCGGTTCAGGTGGCGCAATGTCTAACTCGTGGCGTGATTGGGAGATAAACTCACCTAACCATTTGCGAAAGAGCTCAGGGTCATTAATGAGTGATTCCATCATCTCACGCAGCTTAATTTGTTCACCTTGCAAGATCTCCGCGGGGTTATCACGGAATGATAAATCAGGGTCACTATAGCGGTAGCTGCCTAAATCGTTAGAAATTAAGTGATCGGCAAAGCTACTGATTAATTCACGAGTATTTGGTGCACGAAAGCCAACCGAGTAATTTAATGAAGGTTCAATGGCGTAGCCTTCATGTGGGAACCCTGGTGGAATGTACAAAATATCGCCGGGTTCCATTTCTTCGTCGATGATGGCATCGAAAGGTTGTACTTGCAGTAAGTCAGGGTGCGGGCAATGTTGTTTCATTGGGATTTTTTCGCCCACGCGCCAACGACGGCGGCCTTCACCTTGAATAATAAATACATCGTATTGGTCGAGGTGAGGACCTACACCACCGCCGGGGACCGAGTAGGAGATCATTAAATCGTCCATTCGCCAGTCTGAAAGTACACGGAATGGTTTCATCAACGCAGAGCTTGGGTGATGCCAATGGTCAACAGCCTGAACTAAAATAGACCAATTTTCTTCACCGAGATGGTCATAACTTTCAAATGGGCCATGGCCAACTTGCCAAATCCCTTCTTTATGGCTAACTAAACGGCTATCAACCTCATCTTCCATCGCCAAACCTGCAAGTTCGTCAGGCGAGATAGGGTCAATAAAATTTGCAAACCCTTTTTTGATAAGCAGTGGGCGCTTCTGCCAGTGACTGTCGAGGAAACTTTGCCAGTCGAGATTTAGTTTGTAATCCATCTTATTGTCCCTTGGAGCTGCTAAATATAGCTAATCAGTTTATTGCAATATACCCGGTCTCAATACTACAAAATGACCTATATGTGTAATGGTATGATGTTAAATAAACTTTATGAAAAACATATAGTAAAGGTTTATCTTGAGAGTAAACCAATCAGTTACCCTAAATTACTTTTCATAAAACACTTCACAAATAGTATACCGGAAATGGTTTGTAAAATAGGGGGTAAACGGACACATATCACAGATTAACTATCTTCAATCATAGATTGCTGCCTAAATGTGACGGATAAACGCGCTCCGCCAAGAGGGCTGTCACTAATTATGATTTCCCCGTCATATTGGTCGATAATATCCACTGCAATAGATAAGCCTAAACCTTGACCTGGGCGAAGGGTGTCTGCGCGTTGCCCTCGAACGAAGATCAAACTACGTTTGCTTTCAGGCACCCCTGGGCCGTCATCATCGACAACTAATGTTAAGCTATCAGCACCTACAACAGCACTAACTTCAACAAATTCAAGGCAATACTTACACGCATTTTCCATGATATTACCCATCACTTCCATAAAGTCATTGGGTTGACCCAGCCATGTTGTTTCAGGAGAAACATTAACCGTTATAGAAACCCCTTTGTGCTGATAAACTTTATGTAGGGCACTTGCAAGGCTATCTAGTATTGATGGGACAGATGAAATTTCACGTAGCATCATGTTTTCATCACCTTGCGTTGATGCGCGGTGTAAATAATAACCCACCTGTTGAGAAATACGGCCAATTTGTTCAAGCATGATAGGCTCAGCTTGTTCAATGTTCATTTGTTTGCCTGAACGAAGTAGCCGCAATGTTGATTGTAAAACAGCTAAAGGTGTCTTTAAACTGTGTGTTAAATCAGAAAGTGTGGTGCGATATTTACTGTAGCGTTTTCGTTCATTCGTTAACAAAATATTAAGGTTGCGTACTAGGCCGCGAAGCTCATACGGTGGGTTCTCATCCAGTGTATCCCGTTCACCTTTTTCTAGGCTACTGAGTTGTGATACTAATGATTTAATTGGCCGTAGACTCCAATAAGCAGCTAGCCATAATAACGGGATGACTAAGATTAAATTAGCCAGCAAAACATAACCAAACCACTCCCAAACTAACCCGGTATTTTGTAAGTCTTGTGGTAGAGTATCTACAACGACGATGGTGAGCGGGGGCAGGTTTTCACTTGCTGCATATTGGTTGACGGACACGGAATGAGTCAGCGGTTCGTCATCGTTATCCATGTCATCTAACTTTGTATTGAATTCGGGGTTATCGTCTAGGAGTTGGCGGGTTTCACGAATATCCGTATCAATTTCATATAAGCCCTCTTTTTTTAGCCAATCATTACGGATCAGCCGTTCAACGCTAGGCACATCACGTTGGCGCCATAGCACAAGCCCTTGTTCATCATAAATAATAACCAAAGTTGGGTTATTCAAAGTAAAATTTGGTGGGACTCGGATGTCAATTTTATTATTTTGCCATTGGGCTAGGCTATAAATTAAGTTACTTTGGCTACGTAATAAGGTGTAAGTCGTTTTATCAAAACTAATTAAATACCCCAAAATCGCAACAATACCATAGGATAAAGTGAGCGCTAAGATTACCGCTGATGTTGCACAAAGAAAACGTGCTCGTAGCGAAAGGGGTTTGAACTTAAATTTACTTAGCCACATATTAGCCATTCACATCAAAACGATAGCCTTGACCGCGTACAGTAACAATTACATCATCACTATGGAATTGTTGAATTTTTTTGCGTAATCGGCCCATTAAAACATCGATAGTATGACTTTCTCTAAGTTCGGCATCTGGATAAAGCTGGCGCATTAACGAGTCTTTGCTAACCACTTTTCCATTATTGCGGAGCAGTGTTTCAATAATGGTGTATTCAAAAGCCGTTAATTTGACGGTTTCACCATTAACTGTAAATTCTTTACGTGAGAGGTCAATAACGAAATTACCTAATTCGAGAACTTGTGAAGCAAGACCGCTATTTCTGCGCATTAAAGCTTGCATACGGGCGACCAGCTCTTCTAGCTGGAAAGGTTTCGTCACGTAGTCATCTGCACCACTGTTTAGCGCTTGTACTTTTTCTTGCCAACTCTCCCGAGCTGTCAATACTAAAAGTGGAATATTGACGTGCTCGCCACGCCAGCGTTTTATCATGGAAAGCCCGTCTTCATCAGGTAAGCCCAAATCGACAACCGCGATATCTGGACAACTTTCGTGTAAAAAATAGTCAGCTTCTTTTGCGTCTTCAGCCGAGTCAACCTGATGACCCAGATCTTTAAGCTGTACGGTTAAATGGTGGCGAAGTAACGCATTGTCTTCGACAATAAGAATACGCATCGGAAACCCTCACATTGAAAAGAGATAGCTACAACTGATTCAAATAGTAGCACTAGTAACGCTATGGTAAAAAGAGTTCTGAATAACGACAAGAGATTAAGTAAATATAAATCAAACGAACCGGAAAAATAGTTTATTTTCACTAAGGCGCAGATATGAGGTGTTGATTGTGTAAATATGTGAAGAAATATAGTTGATAAAAAAATGAATATGACCTAGTTATATTTTTGTCTGCAAATAAAATTTAGAATTCTTAATAATCAATACATTAATTCTTTTTAGGAACACGTTGAATATAACGTAAAGAGATGAATTGAACAATTAATGCGCAGATAATTGCTATGGTATAGGCAGCGAACAAATTAAATTTAGGTAACACGAGGCTTAAACTATAGAAGAAAACCGCAAAGCTGAATAGCCCCGCGACGAGTCCTCTCATAACTCGCTGAGCTGCTTGCGCGTTTATCATAATATATGAAAATACAGCTAATATTGACGCCATAAAAGGATATGAGGCTAAAACACCACTTGCTCCTGCACCAATAAATGGCGCAATTAAAGTCACCCCCACCACCAGCACGGCAATTAATAACATTCTCGCTGGCAAATCCCATCTGGGAGGAGATAGTTTTTTAAAATTCACGGGTACATTAGGTATAAAAATCATTGCTATCATCATAATTAGGATATCAATGATGAATAACATTGATTGAGAAAGCTGACTGACTTGTAAAATATAAGCGGTCACACTAAATGTGAGTGTCGCTATAATGAGAGCTTTGCAACAGCCATATGCAACTAAAAAATAAAACACGACCGCAAAACAAGCCTGCGCAGCCGTTGCTGATAATGAGCCTAAAGTTGCTTGCGTGGCAAATTCTGTGCCATATTCGAGAGCAAGGAAAAAAGAGATAGGGCCAGAGGTCAACGGTAAGCCGACAATAAGGCCGCCAATGGATTCACCCCATCGGCGAGCAGCAAGGCTTGCTGTTAGTAATAAAAGTGGCGTGATAACGACTTTGAAAACGAATAGTTCCATTATCTATAGCCGCCTTAGTTTATAATACATATATAGGTAATAAATAGTTCGGATAGTGCAACTAACCAATTAATAATAGAACGATATGTTAAAGTAAGAACTGATTTAGCGGTGTGATATTAGTATCACTAATACGAGAAAAAATCGAAAAGATTAAGTAAAAAGGGCGACTTAGAAGCCGCCCATTTTGAAAATATTGAGACTATTTTAGTTCATCAATAAAAGTGACAGCGTAACCGATATAGTTAGCCGGCGTCATTTCTTTTAACCGCGATTTTTCGTGTTCTGGCAAATCTAAACCATCAATAAATTGTTTCATCCCTTCAGCGGTAACGCGTTTGCCACGGGTCAATTCTTTGAGTTTTTCATATGGTTTTTCAATACCATAGCGGCGCATTACAGTTTGAATAGGCTCAGCTAATACTTCCCAGTTTTGGTCTAATTCATCCAGTAAATGCTGTTCATTAACTTCTAATTTGTTTAAGCCTTTCATGGTTGATTGATAAGCAATCAATGCATAACCTAGGCCGACACCGAGATTACGTAATACAGTCGAGTCCGTTAAGTCACGCTGCCAGCGAGAAACAGGGAGCTTGCTCGCTAAATGACCTAAGACGGCATTTGCTAACCCTAAGTTACCTTCAGAGTTTTCAAAATCAATCGGGTTCACTTTGTGTGGCATGGTAGAAGAGCCAATTTCACCAGCGATTGTTTTTTGTTTGAAGTGATTTAATGCGATGTAGCCCCAAATATCACGGTCGAAATCTAACACGATAGTGTTAAAACGAGCGACACAATCAAATAACTCAGCAATATAATCATGAGGTTCAATTTGCGTGGTGAATGGGTTCCATTGGATGCCCAAAGACGTAACGAAGGTTTCGCTAAATTCGTGCCAGTTAACTTCAGGGTAAGCGACCATGTGGGCATTATAGTTACCAACTGCGCCATTGATTTTACCTAAAATTTCAACTTGTTGCAGCTGACGGAATTGGCGTTCCAAACGATAAGCAACGTTGGCAAACTCTTTACCAATGGTGGAAGGCGTTGCAGGTTGGCCGTGAGTACGCGATAGCAACGGCAAATTGCGGTACTCATGAGCCATTGTTTTGATTTTATCAATAATTTGACGCCATTGTGGCAGTAATACTTCTTCGCGAGCAGTTTTCAGCATTAATGCGTGCGAAAGGTTATTAATATCTTCTGAAGTACAAGCGAAGTGGATAAATTCAGAAACTGCATGAAGAGCAGGGATGTTGACTACTTTTTCTTTTAGGAAATATTCTACAGCTTTCACATCATGGTTGGTTGTGCGTTCAATTTCTTTGATACGCATTGCGTCTTTTTCACAGAAGTTCGCGACAATTTCATCTAAGTAAGCGATTGCGTCAGCGTCAAATGAAGGAACTTCTTTGATTTGAGCGGTTGCAGCCAGTTTTTGTAGCCAGCGAACTTCAACTTGTACGCGAAATTTCAGTAAACCAAACTCACTAAAAATAGTGCGTAAAGCGCTGACTTTATCACCGTAACGGCCGTCAATCGGGGATACAGCGGTCAGTGAGGATAATTCCATTGGTAGCAACTCCAGATTTAAAGGTGAGACAAAATATCTTTCGCCTGATTAGCCAGACGATTGCGAGAGAACATGAGTTGGATACGACTTCCACCAACTTGTTGCCAAAGCACTGCGCAGCGAATACCTGCGAGCAAAGTGGCTCTAACTTTTGCTTGAACGAGTGTATTTTTGAGAATGTCTGGGGAACCAGTGACTTGAATTCGAGGCCCAGCAGGGCTGACCACGTCGACGTAAATACCCGCAAGTGCGTTAAACACACCTTCAGAGAGCGGTTCAAAATAGTCAGCTTGGCGCTCAAATTGCTCAATACGTTGACCAAGTTGGTTCATCGCTTCTTGATTTTTATTAAGACGGCGCTCAAGTACCATAATACTTAACATATAACGTGTCATTTCAGCGGATAAACCACTGTTGCCGCCTGTTAACATGCCTAACATGGCATTGAGACCGGTCTTTAAATTTTCGGCATCATTACCAAATACATCCAAAGTCGATTTTGGATTCATATTGGTGAGGCAATTGACCATGGTTTCAGTGTCTTTCTCGAGACAAACACCTTCATGTGCGAGTTTTTGAACCATCGCGCTTGCTTGGCAGATACCCGCTAAAGCAAGCGTAATGTCGTAATAGTTTTTTGCCACATTTACTCCTGAATACGGGCTTCAATAATACCGCCACCGAGACAGACTTCATCGATATAAAATACGGCGGATTGACCTGGAGTGACAGCCGCGACTGGGTAGTCAAATGCAACTTCAATGCGATCATCACTTAATGGGGTTATCGTACAAGGGATATCCGCTTGACGATAACGTGTTTTTACTACACAACGTAGTGGTTCAGTCATTGTTTTACGGTCAACCCAATGTAATTGCTGAGTAATTAACCCAACAGACATTAACCTAGGGTGTTCATGGCCTTGAGCAACGATAAGAATATTATTTTCAACGTCTTTATCGACAACATACCAAGGTTCTTCAGAGCCCTCTTTTGTACCACCGATACCTAAACCTTTACGCTGACCTAAGGTGTGGTACATCAAACCTTCATGTTGACCAATTGTTTCGCCATCGACAGTGACGATAGGGCCGGGTTGAGCAGGTAAGTAGCGGCCTAAAAAGTCGCGAAACTTACGCTCACCAATGAAACAAATCCCTGTAGAGTCCTTTTTTTTCGCAGTAACTAAGCCAATTTCTTCGGCAATACGGCGTACTTCAGGTTTTTCGAGCTCACCAACTGGAAAAAGGCTTTTAGCGACTTGCTCGTGACTCAGGGTATATAAAAAATAACTTTGGTCTTTGTTGCCATCTAAGCCACGTAATAATTGGCTTTTACCATCGATATCACGGCGACGCACATAATGACCAGTGGCAATGTAATCTGCGCCTAAATCTTCAGCAGCAAATTCTAAGAAAGCTTTAAATTTGATTTCTTTGTTGCACAGAATATCTGGGTTCGGTGTGCGACCAGCTTTATATTCAGTTAAAAAATGTTCGAAGACATTGTCCCAATATTCAGCAGCGAAATTAATGGTATGAAGTTCAATACCCAGTTTGTCACACACGGCTTGCGCATCGGCAAGGTCAGCCGCAGCTGAGCAATATTCTGTGTCGTCATCTTCTTCCCAATTCTTCATAAACAGACCAGCAACCTGATACCCTTGTTGCTGTAGCAAGTAAGCGGATACAGAGGAGTCAACACCACCGGACATACCGACGATGACTTTTTTTTGGCTGTTATCTGACATGGTACTATTATTTGACATGGAAATATCTCACTGCGGAAAAATCAAGCCCCATACTTTAGCATGTTGTTCCCGCATTACACCAGAGTTAGAGGGGAATATTATTGCTTGGTGAAATCTTCACCAAGCAGAAGTTTAGTGCTTAGCGATAATGATCGCCGTAAGCTGTTAAGATGTCGAGAGGATAATGTTTTCCTGTGAGAAAACAGCGTAAACTTTCAGCCACTAATGGTGAACGCAGGCAGTTGCTATCTAAAATTTCTTGGGCGGTCAGCCAGTGGCATTCGCTAATATCACTGTCTTGTGGCTGTGTTTCACAAATGGATTCAAGTTCTACGGCGAACAAAAAGCGGATAAACTGGGTTTTATCTGGGGCAATCCATTGGTGAATTTTAATTAATTGTGTTGGTGTGGCTTTGATTCCAGTTTCTTCTAGTAATTCACGTTCGGCGGCTTGCAAAATCGTCTCACCAGCTTCTAAGTGCCCAGCGGGTTGATTCCAAGTGGGTTTGTCATTTATCAACTCTTCCACGACTAAAAATTTGCCTTGAGCATGCACAACAGTTGCTACAGTCACATTAGGTTTAAACAACAGTTATCTCCTTCCATTCGCCAACTGAAAGATTTCCCAAATTAAATTCACCAATCTGATAGCGAATTAGCCTAAGTGTTGGAAAACCTATATTTGCCGTCATACGACGGACTTGCCGATTACGTCCTTCATATAAGGTGATTTTTAACCAACTGGTCGGGATATTTTTACGTTCCCGTATAGGCGGGTTTCTTTGCCATAGCCATTCTGGTTCATCAACTAGTTCGATCCCTGCGGGGAGCGTTGGACCATCATTTAATGTTAACCCTCGCCGAAATTTTAGCAATGCATCTTCGCTGGGAATACCCTCTACTTGAGCATAGTATATTTTCCCTGTTTTTTTCTGTGGTTGCGTTAAACGAGCCTGTAGTTTTCCATCATTAGTTAAAATTAATAAACCTTCACTGTCCCTATCAAGGCGTCCTGCTGCGTATACATCGGTGATTGGAATATATTTTTTTAATGTATCGCGGCCTTGTTCATCAGTAAATTGAGGTAAAACATCAAAGGGTTTGTTAAATAAAATGATTTTAGTTGGTGTTTGCGAACTAACCGAAATCCGCTTAGCTCTATGCTTTAACGCAGTAGAGGTTGGCGAGTAACGATTTTTTTTCGGAACTGATTTTTTGTTCGGTCTGTTCATGGTCATTCAATGAGAATTTATTGGTTTTAATTTATGGCGATTTATTCCATCTAGTGTAGGAGATTTAGCGGTTTGATCCTAGAACGTATTTTTCATGGTGATGTAATATTTAATTAACAACTTTAAAAACATTTAAATCAATAAAAACAATTTTTCATTTAAAAATAAGTACATATGAGTTTGTTTGGATGACGATAGTGTGAGCGGAACGTGTTTTTAATTTGAGTTAACTTGCTAGTATTATTTGTTGTTAGGAAATTATTTTAACAAAAGTTAAGTCATTCGCTCAAATGCGTCGTTGACAACTTTTCGTCGTGGTTTGATTTATTTCTAATAATGGAATGCTTAAATTAATTTATTGATTTAACAGTGTTTATAAATAGTTATTTGATTAACTTACAAGATAAAACAGTACGTTAAATGCGATCGGCATTGAAGCTTAGATGAGTAATCATTGGCGTTCGACGCAGATTGAAGTAGTATTGACACGTCTCTTACAAAAAATTAACAAGCAAAATACGCAAGTGAAAGGAGAGGTTAATGGAAAGCAAAGTAGTAGTTCCGGCAGAAGGCGCTAAAATTACCATTGATGCAAAAGGCAAACTAAACGTTCCGAACAACCCAATTATCCCTTATATCGAAGGTGACGGCATTGGTATCGATGTTACACCAGCAATGTTAAAAGTGGTTGATGCGGCAGTTAAAAAAGCCTACAACGGTGAGCGCAAAATTTCTTGGATGGAAGTTTACACCGGTGAAAAATCTACACAAATTTATGGTAAAGATGTTTGGTTACCAGAAGAAACCCTCGATTTAATCCGTGATTACCGTGTTTCAATTAAAGGTCCTTTAACAACTCCTGTTGGTGGTGGTATTCGTTCCTTGAACGTTGCACTACGTCAACAACTTGACCTGTATATCTGTTTACGTCCTGTTCGCTACTACAAAGGCACGCCAAGCCCAGTTAAACAACCTGAATTGACGGATATGGTTATTTTCCGTGAAAACTCTGAAGATATCTATGCGGGTATTGAGTGGAAAGCGGGTAGTGCAGAAGCAGACAAAGTTATTAAATTCCTGAAAGATGAAATGGGTGTGACTAAAATCCGTTTCCCACAAGACTGTGGTATTGGTATTAAACCTTGTTCAGAAGAAGGCACAAAGCGTTTAGTTCGTGCAGCAATTGAATATGCTATTGATAACGGCCGTGATTCAGTGACTTTGGTTCATAAAGGTAACATTATGAAATTCACTGAAGGTGCATTTAAAGATTGGGGATACCAATTAGCACAAGAGGAATTCGGCGGTGAATTATTAGATGGCGGCCCATGGGTTAAAATTAAAAACCCTAAAACAGGCAAAGATATCATTGTTAAAGATGTTATTGCAGATGCTTTCTTACAACAAATCCTGCTGCGCCCAGCTGAATATGATGTTATCGCGTGTATGAACCTAAATGGTGACTACATTTCTGATGCATTAGCAGCACAAGTTGGTGGTATCGGTATTGCACCAGGTGCGAATATTGGTTCTGAATGCGCATTATTTGAAGCAACGCACGGTACTGCACCTAAATATGCAGGCCAAGACAAAGTTAACCCAGGCTCTATCATCCTTTCTGCTGAGATGA
>NZ_JAMPPE010000026.1:0-69588 GCF_028480905.1 Providencia sp. PROV156
GCTTTGTCAACAACCTCATACTGGCATTAATTAATGCCAGTATTTGAATATACGTTGTTATGGTTGAAACCAACCTTTACGAATAAGAGAGGCAAAAATAAAACTATATAGCCGAGTGATAGGTAATTGAATTTTATACGCACCAACAGACCAGAGGATCTGGGCCAAACCGCATGCGACAATCGCCAGTATAAAGGCACCTGCCATATCTAAAGGCCAATGAACACCGAGGTAAATACGTGACCAAGCAATAACGACAGCGGGGATCATCATCACGAGGCCAACCCAAGTTCTTAGCCAGAAAAGAAATGCAAAAGCGAATGTAAAGACAATCGTGCCATGGTTACTTGGGAATGAAGGCGTGGCTTCATGCTCGGAGAAATTAGTGCCAATTCCCATGACAAATGGGCGGTCATGCGGCGTGAAATAGCCCACTAGCCATGAAATGGTTAAGCCAATGACGATAGCAATGGCTGCTTTACAAGCAAAGGCACGTTGGCGAGTCATATTTGGCTGGGCGCCCCAAAACCAACAAGCAACAGTAAATAGTGGAAATAATAGAATTAAGCGTTTCGCAATCACATTCGCTACAGCAATGGTTCCACTAGCGGTTTCTGGAGTCGCATTGATCAAATTGAATAGATCAAGGTTAAGTTGTTCCAGCACAGTTCAGTACCTCGGTCAGATGGTTAGTGAGACAGAATAGATATAAAAGGGGGAGATTAAAGTTTCTTAATGAGCAGGTAAAGTCCCTTTGTCTTATTATTGAAAGCTATATGCGACAAATTTACTTGCGGTTTAACATTTACTCAATAATTATTTAGTGCAGTAATGAGTTTAGATAAGTCAAGGGAGAAAAAGTGATGTGGTGGCAAAAAGAGATACAACTTAGCGCAAAAGCGAGAGGGTTTCATTTAGTGACAGAAGAAATTCTCAAGCAACTTCCTGAACTTAGCTTAATCAAGGTTGGTTTAGCGAATATTTTTATTCAACATACATCAGCATCTTTAACAATCAATGAAAATGCAGATTACACTGTCAGGGAAGATTTCGAGAGCTTTTTCAATCAAGCCGTTCCTGAAAATGAACCTTATTATAAGCATGATTATGAAGGAAGTGATGACATGCCTGCGCACTTAAAAAGTAGTTTATTGGGTACAAGTTTGACTATTCCAATTACTAAAGGGTGTTTAAACATGGGGACGTGGCAGGGGATTTATTTATGTGAGCACCGAAATTATGGTGGAAAGCGTAGGTTAATCATTACATTGCAAGGCGAACCCAGCCGTTAGAAACAAAAAACCCGATAGCATGAAAACAAATAGTTGGCTATCGGGCTCCTCAATATGGGGACATCAAAGAAAAGCAGTGGCACTAATTAAGACCCCGTCTAAAAAAGAAAGTTCTCACCTAGATGAAAAAAAGTACAATATTTTTATTAAATTTGGCTTAAATAGCACAAAAAGAACAAGCAAAGTGTTAACACCTATAAATAAGTGAACAACTTTGCTTGTTGAGATGAAAAACGGAAGGGGCTAATTATTTGTATAGATTCAAATTTTCTTTTGCGTAAGCTTCGAAATCTGTACATCCACCAATGTGTTGCTCATCAATAAAAATTTGTGGAACGGTTTCAACAGGTTTGCCAACAGTTTTAGATAAATCTTCTTTAGAAATACCTTCAGCTTGAATATCAACGTAGCGGTAGTCAAAATCTTCACGTTCATTTTTCAGTTTTTCAGCGAGTTCTTTTGCACGAACACAGTATGGGCAGCCAGGACGACCAAAAATAACAGTATACATAGTATCTCCTTTTTATCTTGAGCTCAGATTCTAATTGCAATGCTCAATACTATGCCTACATAAGTTATGAAATAAAAGTCGAATTTTCCTGTTATACCTATAGGTATGACATATAATTCTCAGTTTGAGAAAGTGACACAATAATGAGAGGAGAAAAAGAATGAGCAATAAACCTCAGTCTAAAGGGACAATGCGTTCACTAGCGGACATGCCAAAGCCCATTATCGTGTTAGAAGGTGTGGGGATCATTCTGCTTATTATTGTTTTGTTAGCAACAAATGACTATATCACATTGCCGGAGCCTTTAATGCAGCCAGGGGCGATCGTGAGCATGATTATGGTCGGCATTGGCTGTTTGGTGCCCGCAATGGTCAATATTGTCTGGCGAGCAATTCATGGCCTGAGTTTTTTGGGCATTGATAATAAACAACCAGAAAAGAATGTATCTAAAAAGCCAGACTCTACAGATAATAAACCAGATGAATAAGTAGATTGAGCGTGGTTTTACTGGTGTTTCGCTCTACAATGTGTGAGAATTATTCGTTTTTTAGTTAGGGGGAAAATGTGCCAGAACCCTAACAAATCGATATTGCACGACTATTTTGAGTTGAAGAAGGTTACTATCCATGGATTCTATTTGTTACCCTGACATCACTAAGTTACGTGAATGGTTAGACCAACTCAAAACCTCTTATTTCGAGTGTGATTCCTGCTCTGCATTACATTTACCTCATATGCAAAATATAGACGGTATTTTTGATGCAAAGCTCGATATTTTAAATAATGTTTTGGTGTTGTCTGCATTAGCTGAGCTCAAACCGACAGCGATTGTGACGTTAGTGGCGAATATCAGCCAAATTAATGCCAGCTCATTAACCGCAAAAGTTTTCCTTGAAATAAACAATGAAAACTTGCCTAAATTGATTGTTAGCCAATCATTTTCATTAGAAGCAGGAATGACATATCGCCAATTCTGCCATTTTTTACAGCAAGCGGAAGAGCAAATTTCAGCTATTGTCTTTGAAATCTTTAGCAATAATTTGTTGTATGCAAATCAAGATGACTTTAGTGAAGATGATGATAGCTCTGAAGAAGGCTCTGAGCTTTCTCTTGATGACAAACCTTCAGTTATTCTCCACTAAGTTTTTGCTATGCATTGTGAAAAATATGCCACAGGGCAATGCCATTCATGCCAATGGCTAACATTAACGCCTGAACAGCAAATTACTGAAAAGCAGAGCCAACTACAGGCTCTTTTGCCTGCTATTGATACTTCTTTATTTCAGCCTCCAGTGACAGGGCCGCAAACGGCTTTTCGCAATAAAGCCAAAATGGTCGTTAGTGGTAGTGTTGAGAAGCCAATTTTAGGTATTATCGGCCATGATGGACAGGGCGTTGACCTGACTGACTGTCCTTTATACCCAGCTGAGTTTTCTGACGTATTCGCGTCTTTAATTCCTTTTATTGCGAGGGCGGGTCTGACGCCTTATAACATTGAGCGCAAACGCGGTGAGCTAAAATATATATTACTGACACAAAGCAGACATACAGGGCAATTTATGCTGCGTTTTGTCTTACGTTCAGACAAAAAATTAGAGCAACTAAAAAAAGCCTTACCTTGGTTGCAAGAGCAACTGCCACAACTAACGGTGATCACGGCCAATATGCAGCCTGTCCATATGGCAATACTTGAAGGTGAGCAGGAAATCTTTCTGACGAAAGAGCAAACACTACGTGAAGAATTCAACCAAGTCCCGTTGTTTATTCGCCCACAAAGCTTTTTCCAAACTAACCCCGTTGTTGCAGCCAAACTGTATCAAACAGCAAGGGAATGGGTTAAAGCGTTAGATATTCATAGCTTGTGGGATCTGTTTTGTGGGGTGGGCGGCTTTGGGTTGCACTGTGCTGAAAAAGACACTCGCTTAACAGGGATAGAAATTAGTGCGCCAGCGATTGCCAGCGCACAGCAATCCGCGGATGAACTTGGATTAAAGCATGTTGAGTTTAAAGCACTTGATTCAACGCGTTTTGCCACGGCGAATCAGGATATCCCTCAGCTTATTTTAGTCAATCCGCCACGCCGAGGAATTGGTAAAGAGTTATGCGATTTCCTTTCCCATGTGCAGCCTGAATATATTTTGTATTCTAGCTGTAATGCACAAACCATGGCGCAAGATTTACAACTGTTGGCTGGCTATCAAGTCTGTAAGGTACAGTTGTTTGATTTATTTCCTCATACGGCGCATTATGAGGTATTGACTTTATTAAAACGGTTAATTAATTGATAGATAATATAAAAAAAGCTTGGTTTTAATACCAAGCTTTCTATTAAAGTGAGATAAAACTAGCCTCTATGCTCAAATTCCAACGCTTTGCGTTCAATTAAACGCATTAGCACTGTTAAAATTGCATTGACCACTAAATAAATAATCCCCGCAGCAACAAACGCCATGACATTCCAGCTTTGACCAAAGATCAGTTGGCTATAGCCCATGACATCTAACATTGTAATCGTACTGGCAAGTGACGTACTCTTGAAAATCAGGACGACTTCATTGGAATAGGACGATAACGAACGCTTAAAGGCATAAGGCAAAATAATACGCATGGTTTGCATTTTACTCATGCCAAGGGCTTGGCAAGACTGCCATTGACCTGATGGAATGGCTTTAACTGCGCCGTGGAATAACAAAGTGGAATAAGCCGCACTGTTTAAGGCCAATGCAACCATTGCACAGACCCAAGGTGTGGAAATAATCTCCCACAACATGGGATAATCTTGCAATGATTTAAATTGGCTTGGGCCGTTATAAATTAAGAAAAATTGTACCAATAACGGCGTACCAGTGAAAAGCGTGATATAGATTTTAACGGCTTGAGAAACCACAGGGGTTTTCAGCGAGAGAACTAAAGTAAATAATATCGCTAAGATAAAAGCCACAATGAGTGCGCTAAACGTTAGTGATAAGCTGGTTGGTAGCCCTGGAAGAATATCTAAAATTAAATCCATCATTTTGATTCACCTCGCTCAAAGCGAGTAGTACGCAATTCAATACGTTTTAAGATAACTTGACTGACTAACGTAATGGCAAGGTAAATCAAACCCACAATGGCGTACCATGTGAATGGTTCGTGAGTTCTATTGACGATTGTTTTTGTTTGTAGCATCAAATCATTAACACTGATGAGTGAAACTAACGCGGTATCTTTTAATAATACAAGCCATTGGTTGCCTAAGCCTGGAAGCGCATGGCGCCACATTTGCGGCATAATGAACCGAAAGAAAATAGTGCGTTTGTTTAAACCTAATGCAAAACCTGCTTCCCACTGGCCATAAGGTACTGCTTTTAAAGCTCCTCTTAATGTTTGTGATGCATAAGAGGCGTACAACAAGGCAAGGGCAATAACACCACAAACAAATGGGGTATAGTCAAATTCGCCACTATTAGCAAAAAAAATGCTGGGGTCGATTTGAATAGTGGTTTGCCAAAAACCAAGGTTTATATCGAACCCATCACCAAACAAATTGATCAGTTGTAATGTACCGAAGTAGACAAATAATACGACCAATAATTCAGGTAGACCGCGGATCAAGGTAACCCAGCAGGTCCCTAAAAAGGCAATAGGTTTAAAACGAACGGACTCCCACGCAGTAAATAACATGGCGAGGATCAGCCCCAAAACCAGTGCAGAAACAGCAAGGCCGACGGTGATACCGGCGGCACTTGTTAAAAATAGAAAGTTGCTCATTAATTATATCAATTACTGTTGAAACCATTTTTTGTGGATAGCATCATAAGTGCCGTCTGCTTTAACTTCAGCTAAGGCTTTATTCATTTTATCCAACAGCTCTTTATTCCCTTTACGAACAGCAATACCTAAACCAATACCGAAATATTGTGGGTCAGTCACTTTTTCACCAACAGCAGCTAAGTTTTCGTTACCTTTAGCTTTTAACCATTCGTCAGCAACTGCGGTATCACCGAAGACGGCATCGATACGGCCATTTTGTAGGTCTAAAATAGCAGATTGGTAGTTATCATAAGGAACGGTTGTCATCCCTTTATGTTGTTCCATGATGTATTTTTGGTGAGTGGTTCCGTTTTGAACACCAATTTTTTTATCTTTTAATTGGTCTACTGAACTGATTTTTTCTTTTACAGCAATAAATTCTGCTGAGTTAGGGTAGTAAGTCTCAGTGAAATCTACTTGCTGTTGGCGCTCAGGGGTAATATCGATACCTGCCATTAATGCTTCAAAGCGACGGAATTTTAAGCTAGGAATTAAGCTGTCGAAAGATTGGTGAGTAAATGTACAAGTTGCATTCATTTTTTCACACATTGCATTGGCTAAATCAACGTCAAAGCCAACGATTTGGTTATTCTTATCGAACATTTCAAAAGGTGCGTAAGTCGCTTCTGTTGCAAAACGGATGGTTTCTTTTTCCGCAGCAGTTGCAGATAGGGTTACAGCGCCCAGCAGTGCAGCTAATATAATTTTTTTCATTGCTTAATCCTATATCTATTAATGTGACAGATAATTTGCAAATGCTTCTGTTTGAGGTGCAGTGAAATGGCTTGCATCCCCTTGTTCTACTATATGGCCGTTTTCCATATACACGACACGACTAGCGGTTTTGCGAGCAATTTCCACTTCGTGAGTGACGATGACTTGTGTAATCCCAGTTGCAGATAGTTCACGAATAATATCAACAACTTGAGCAGTGATTTCTGGGTCAAGTGCAGCGGTTGGTTCATCAAATAATAAAACTTTTGGTTCCATCATTAGCGCTCTTGCAATCGCAACACGCTGTTGCTGACCACCCGATAAATGTAAGGGGTAGCGATCAGCAAATTGCGACAACCGTAAGCGTTCTAATAACTTGGACGCTTTTGCTTGCGCTTCTTGCTTTGATAATTTTAACACGCGGCAAGGTGCTTCAATTAAGTTGTCCATAACGCTCAGATGAGGCCACAGATTATATTGTTGAAATACCATCCCTACATTTTGACGCAGCTCACGAATCGCTTTCGCATCTGGAGCTGAAGAAAAGTCAAATTGCTGACCCACAATATTCAAGTGGCCTGAACGTGGCATTTCTAATAAATTGAGGACACGTAACAATGAGCTTTTACCAGCCCCGCTTGGCCCAAGTAATACCATAGTCTCACCAGCAGAACACTCTAGATTGATATCAAAGAGTGCCTGATGGGAACCATAGAAACAGTTGATGTTTTTTAATTGAATGCTCATGTGTACCAATAATATCTTATTTCACTACCCGCGATATTAATCCTATGAGCATATTTATGCAATAATTTCTGCATAAAAATTTGGTTTTTACGCTAAAATTATTCCGATTTAACGGTCAGTTGCTCTGCTTGCTGTTCTTTAGCGAGTTGTTTATCTCGCTCATAAGCCAGTTCGCTGATGCGTTTTGCCATCCCCTTAAAAATAAATAAATGTGCGGGCATCATGGCAAACCAATAGAGTAGGCCGCAAAAGCCAGCTGGGTGCCACCATGCTCTAACATCAATTGAACGGCGGTTCCCGCTATCATGAATAGTAAAAGTTAAGCGGCCAAGTCCTGGGGCTTTCATACCAAATAACAAGCTAAGTTGTTTATTAGGTTCAAGATTAATTACGCGCCAGCCGTCAATCTCATCACCGAGTTGGAGCTGTTCACGATCGGGGCGGCCGTACTTCACTTTATTTAACATCATATCGTCCATGATGGCGCGAGTTTTCCACAGGCCATTGGCATAGAAATAGCCGTTTTTTCCGCCGATTTGTTGCACTGTATACCAAAGCGATTCTGAACTGGCTGTTGTTCCAAGGGTTGCTCCCGCTTGTTTTGGGTAATAGCCATAGCCGGGACGCCAGCGTTTTCTGACTTCTGGGTCATAACCCCAATCTGCGTTATCAACGGCATCGGCTTCTTCTGCTAAAGTCGTTCTAACGGCATCATCAAAAGAAATTAAGGTTTGAGGGATCAGTTCTCGTAACGCTTTATCATCCGCGGGGAGGTCGTGCTGCAAGCCTTGGATTAACTCCTTAGCGATTGACGGGGGTACGGAGGTGATCAAACTGATGAAATGTACGGAGATCATACTGATGGGAATAGGAATAGGAATAAGTAAACGCCGCTTACCACTGACTTTAATAAAGCGCTTAAATAGCTCTTGGTAGCTAATAAACTCAGGGCCACCTGCATCAAAAATCCGATTCTCAGTTGTTGGTATTTTTGCCAGTTGCGTTAAATAATACAAAATATTCGATAGAGCGATAGGTGACGATTTAGAACGAACCCAACGTGGTGGCGTTAAAATCGCTAAGTTGTAGACCATATCACGCATAATTTCGAATGCGGCAGAACCAGACCCAACGATAATTGATGAGCGGATTTCGGTAACAGGGATTTGGCTTTCACGTAGAATATCACCGGTTAAACGTCGAGCAATTAGGTGTGGTGAATAGGTGTGCCCATGTTGTAATGCACTGAGATAGATAACATGTTTAACGCTTGAGCCTTCAAGGGCTTGTTGCACGTTGCGAGCGGCTGCACGCTCACGCTCGACTAAATTGGCTTGGTCGGCCATGCTATGAACGAGGAAATAAACAATATCGATGCCTTCCATGACACCTTTTAGTGTTTCAGGGTCGTGAAGATCCACATAAATGCATTGGGTATCTTGCCAGCCTTGAGATAACATCCAATCAACACGACGTGCACCTGCTGTTACGTCATATCCTTGCTCAATGAGTTTAGGGATCAGATTCTGACCAATATAGCCACTAGCGCCCAACACTAAAACACGTTGTTTATCTGTCATGTTAATTTCCTGATTCACGCAAATTAACAGCTATTGTGACTGAAATTTTACCTATGTAAAGAAGGCCATGAGAATTGGCGTAATAAGACTCAGTACGAAACCGTGAACAATAGCAGCAGGGACAATTGAAACCCCACCACTGCGTTGTAAAACAGGAAGTGTAAAATCCATTGATGTTGAACCACAAATGCCAAGAGCGGTTGAGCGGTAACGGTTAATAATAATTGGGATAAGCATGATTGCAGCAAGTTCCCTTGCTAAATCATTGAAAAAAGCGGCGCTCCCCATGACTGGGCCATAAGCATCGGTGAGGACAATCCCTGTTAATGAGTACCAGCCAAAGCCAGAAGCCAGCGCTAACCCCATTTTCACGGGAAGGTCTAGTAAGAACGCGGCTAACGCACCACCCGCTAATGCACTGACTGCCATGACAAACGCAATGGTTGTACCGCGGCGGTTGATTAAAATTTGCTTGATGCTCATGCCACTGTTACGTAGTTGGATACCGACGAGTAATAGCAGTAGCATTAACGCCAATTGGCTCCCTTTGTCGGCATAGTGCAGAAAATCAAAATGAGTTAGGCCAACGACAAATCCGAGTAGTAACACTCCGCATAGTTGTAAGGATTCGAGCACCATTTTGATTCGTGAAGGTGGTTTTTCTTGTTTATGTTGCGGAATTTTCCAAGGATCAAATTTATCCAGCAATAACAGTGAGATTACATTCAATGAAAATATGCAACCAAAAAAGGTAACTGCATAAATTAAAATAGAAAATAAGTGAACACTTAAATTTTCAAGAAGTGCAAGAGTAATTCCCATTAAAAATAAAATAACATACACCATTGAATTCAAGGATTGGTGTACTCGATGGAGAATTTGCTTGTTTTTAATAGGAATAAGATAACCAAGCGTTAATGGTAGAAGAATAATTAAGAGTCCTGAATACATGGCCGCATCCTTAGAGGTTATCCCATCGACTAGCTAAATATAAACAAAGGGTTATGCAATTTTATTTATTTAGGTTATTGAAGTACAAACCCGATTTAACGCCCCGTGCTAAAAGTTCTTTTTGTTATAAAATGTTTTTATTGGTGAACTAATAAAAAATAGGTCAAAAACACTAAAAATAAAAGTTTTACTATTTTATAACACTGCAATTAGATGCTCAACATAGTTTGCTATTTTGCTATGAAGAATTTTTATTTTACATACATAGTTATAGTAATAAAGAAGGTTAATCGGTAAGCTCTAAATATTGTTCTTTAGTATATCCAATTGACGGAATCACCCGATATGTAATGAAAACTAATAATATTTAGGGTGAACTAAAAATATTCCAAGGAGAGTGATATGTACCTGGAACGTGTGGAAATATACGGATTTAGAGGGATTAACCGCCTTTCATTAGAACTGAATAACAGTACAGTTTTAGTTGGCGAGAATTCATGGGGAAAGTCGAGCTTACTTGATGCTCTTGACCTTCTTCTTTCTCCTGAACATATAGATTACCAGTTCAGTCTTCATGATTTTCACTATCCCGCAGGGAATGATGAGTCACGTTACCGTTCATTGCAGATAGTCTTAAAATTTTGTGAACGCCGCAAAGGGCGTCATCAATCCTATCGTTTTCATAACTTAGCCTCAGTTTGGGTAGATAACGGTGATGACCTTAAACATATTTTTTATCGTGTTAGTGCAGAACTTAAAGATGATGACACGATAGTTGTCGATAAAAGCTTTTTAAATGCAGGTGGTAATAAACTTTCATTGGACAACGTCGGTAAATATATTAAAGAAATTATTCGGTTGTATCCTGTTATTCGCCTTCGTGATGCGCGTTTTTTACACTCACTTAATCCAGAAACGATTGTTTCAGGGCAAAAAGAGGTACGTGACTTATTTAATGCTCGTATTAAGGAACTCACTAGCGCATTGGTCAACAACCCTGAACGCTTAAGTGATGAAGATCTCTGTGATGGGGTTGATGCCATGCAACAGTTGCTTAGCCATTACTTCTCTGGGCAAAGCTCCCATATTATTCGTTCAGATAATTCAATGGTTAAAATAGAACCGCGTAAACGCGGTTGGAAAGCGCTTGATAATATTAACCGGTTAATTGCCAAACCAAATCAACGTAATATTCGGTTAATCATTTTAGGGATGTTTTCTTCTTTATTACAATCAAAGGGCAATATTCATTTAGATAAATACGCTCGGCCATTGATTATTGTTGAAGACCCTGAAACGCGTTTGCACCCAATTATGCTCTCCATTGCATGGGGCTTATTTAGCTTATTTTCTCTACAGAGGATCACCACGACGAATTCAGGGGAGCTACTTTCATTAGCGCCTTTGGAGGATTTATGTCGTTTGGTTCGTAATACGAATAAGGTTTCAGCTTATCGTTTAAATGAAAATGATTTGAGTGCTGAAGAATTACGTAAAATTTCTTTCCATATTCGCTTTAATCGTCCGTCAGCCTTGTTCGCTCGCTGTTGGTTATTAGTTGAAGGGGAAACTGAAATTTGGCTGATGAATGAATTCTCGCGCCAGTGTAACTATTACTTTGAAACAGAAGGAATAAAAGTTATTGCATTTGCGCAAAGTGGTTTGAAACCACTGCTAAAGTTTGCCAATAAAATGGGAATTGAATGGCATGTTTTAACTGATGGTGATGAGGCAGGGCGTAAATATGCGGCAACAGCGACGCATTATGCTAATAAAATTAATTCCTCAGATAGGGATAGGCTAACGATGCTACCCGCACCAGATATGGAACATTTCCTATATCGTGAAGGGTTTCGAAAACTTTATCATGAAATTGCTGATATTCCAGATAATGCGAAAGTTTCAACAAGGCGAGTGATTATTAAGGCGATCTCTCGTACATCGAAGCCAGATTTAGCGTTAGCAACTGTTAATCGGGCGGCTGAGTTAGGTCCAGATAGTATCCCTCTACAGTTGAAAAGTATGTTTTCTCGTGTGGCATGGTTGGCAAGGGGTAAAGCAAATTAATGGTGATATCGATAAATTTTACGGGTTGTTGATGGATTATTGAGAAATCCCACTCTTAGGTTTATCTCATGTTGAATCAATTGATAACTTAAGTGATATATAATTTGATCATTAGTTTTTAGCTGGCAACAAATTGGAAAGTCACCTCCTTTTACAAGTTGTCAGCGATCTTAGAGGGCAATGCCCTCTTTTTGTTCATAGGAAGCGAATAAACATGAAGGCAAAGCCTAAGAAAAAGTGGCCGATTTATTTGGCAATCATTATTGTTGCCCTAGTCACTGCTGGGTTTCTTTTTAATCGTGAGGAAGAAGAGGTTTTTCAAACCGTAGATGTCACTCGAGGCGATTTAGATAAACAAGTGCTGGCAACGGGAAAACTTGACGCTGTACGTAAAGTCGATGTGGGGGCTCAAGTGAGTGGGCAACTACAAACTCTGTATGTTAAAGAGGGTGATTATGTTAAAAAAGGTGATTTATTAGCCGTTATTGACCCGAAAAAAGCCCAAAATGATGTGACTGAGTCTGAAGCGATGACTCGTGAACTTGAAGCGAATCTATCATTAGTTCAAGCGGAACTTCGCCTTGCTCAACTGACTTATCAACGTCATTTAAGCCTAGCGAAACAGCAAGCCGTTTCCCAACAAGAGCTTGATAAAGCCAAAACTGATGTAGAAGTGAAAAAAGCGCAAGTTGCCACTTATCAAGCGCAAATTAAGCGTAACCAAGCCACTTTAGATTCGGCAAAAACAAATTTGAAATACACTCAAATTACGGCTCCAATGGATGGTATTGTCACCTTTATTAAAACATTACAAGGGCAGACGGTTATTGCTGCTCAGGAAGCACCAACGATTTTAACACTTGCGGATTTAGACACGATGCTAGTAAAAGCGGAAGTTTCTGAAGCCGATGTGATTTATTTGGAGCCTGGGCAAGATGCCTCGTTTACCGTCTTAGGCGCTCCAGATAAAAAATTCTCAGGGCAACTAAAAGATATTTTACCAACACCTGAAAAAATCAATGATGCCATTTTCTATTATGCGCGCTTTGAGGTACCCAATCCGCAACATTTATTGAAATTACAAATGACCGCTCAGGTCACTATTGAATTAGAGTCACGTAAAAATGTTCTGTTACTACCGCTATCTGCATTAGGCAATGAAATTTCACCACAAACCTATGAAGTGGATATCCTTCAAGGCAATAAAGTCGAGAAAAAACACGTTGAAATTGGTGGTCGAAATGATGTGTATGTGGAAATTACCAAAGGCCTAAATGAAGGTGACAAAGTGGTCATTGGCCATAGCGAGACGGAATACTAACTATGTCTGCGTTAATTGATCTTCAAGGGATCACTCGCCGCTACGGGGAAGGCGAAAACCAAGTTACAGTCTTAAAAAATGTCTCACTGCAAATTAATGCAGGTGAGATGGTGGCGATTATTGGTGCTTCTGGTTCAGGTAAATCCACGCTCATGAATATTATTGGGTGCTTAGATAAACCAACTGAAGGGAATTATTGCATTGATGGTCAAAGCGTTGCAACGTTAGATAACGACCAATTGGCAGAACTGCGCCGAGAGCATTTTGGCTTTATTTTTCAACGTTACCATTTACTGAGTCATTTAAGTGCGGAACAAAATGTTGAGGTGCCTGCGGTGTATGCAGGGGCGGGTAAAAACCAACGTCGTGAGCGAGCAGCCCAGCTATTACAGCGTCTAGGGTTAGGGGAGCGAGTTGATTATCGTCCAAGTCAGTTGTCTGGTGGGCAACAACAGCGCGTGAGTATTGCTCGCGCTCTTATGAATGGTGGGCAGATAATTCTCGCAGATGAGCCAACAGGAGCACTGGATAGCCATTCGGGGGAAGAGGTCATGAATATTTTAAAAGACCTCTGTGCCCAAGGGCATACCGTAATTATTGTCACGCATGACCCTGAAATTGCTCAACAAGCGGAACGTATTATCGAAATTAAAGATGGCGAGATTTTGAATGACTCGGGTAGCAAAGCCACGAAACGAACAAATTCACTACCAAAAGCTCCCCCACGAAAATTCTCTTTAGTTCAGGCGTATGGGCGGTTTAGTGAGGCCTTATTAATGGCTTGGCGTGCCATGGTCGTTAATAAGATGCGTACATTGCTGACTATGCTTGGGATTATCATTGGCATTGCGTCGGTGGTATCAATAATGGTGATCGGTGATGCCGCTCAAGGCATGGTCCTTAATGATATAAAATCAATCGGGACAAATACCATTTCAATTTATCCAGGGGAAGACTTTGGGTACGATGATGCAAAAAATCGTCAGTCCTTGAGAGCCTCAGATATTGATGCATTAGCAAAACAGCCTTATGTGTACGCGATTTCTGGCGAGCTCAACCACTCAACACGCTTAAGAAAAGGGAATGTTGACGCTTCGGCACAGCTCACTGGTGTTGGGCGGGATTATTTTAATGTTTATGCCTCTAAATTTTCAGAAGGTATGAGTTTCACGCAAGATATGGTGGATAAGCGCGCACAAGTGGTGGTTATTGATGCTAATACTAAGCGCCGCTTTTTCCCTAAGCAAGAACATGTTATTGGCGAAACTTTGCTCATTGGGAATATGCCTGTAACGGTTATCGGTGTGCTTGAAGAGAAAAAATCGACTTTTGGTTCGAGTAAGTCACTATCGGTTTGGTTACCGGATACCACAGTAAATAGTAAAATTCTGAACCGTCCATACTATGAGAGCTTTGTTGTTAGGGTGAAAGACGGTTACGATGCGAAAACGGTAGAACAGCAACTGACCCGCTTACTCACGTTGCGCCATGGTAAAAAGGATATTTTTACCTATAACCTTGACACTTTTGTAAAAACAGCGGAAAAAACCACCCAGACTATGCAACTGTTTCTAACGTTAGTCGCGGTTATTTCGCTGGTGGTTGGTGGTATTGGTGTGATGAATATTATGCTGGTTTCTGTTACCGAAAGGACGCGAGAAATTGGTATTCGCATGGCGGTAGGGGCTAGGACTAGCGATGTGATGCAGCAATTTCTTATCGAAGCCGTACTAGTCTGTTTAATGGGCGGGTTGATGGGGATTGGCCTATCGTATGGGATTAGTTTATTGGCTCAAATGGCACTACCAGGCTGGACTTTTTCTTTTGACCCGGTGGCATTAGTCAGTGCCTTTGTTTGTTCAACAGCCATTGGCATTATTTTTGGCTTTTTACCTGCTCGAAATGCAGCTCGCTTGAACCCAATTGATGCGTTGGCGAGGGAATAAATTGTTCGTATAAAGCTCTCCATGCACATTTATCAAAATAGTGCATGGAGCATTATTTATATATTATTTCAGTACTTTAAGTAATGCTTGCATATATCCCATCGCATAAGCCATACCTGCGTGCCATGGCGCATCACATGACATTTGTGGCGTATGGTCAGGGATTAATACACCTGTATAATTATTTTCTTTTAATATTGTTAATACCTTCAACATATCAATATCGCCCTCATCAATGAAGGTTTCATGATAGTGTGGCACTTTACCTTTAACGTTCCTAAAATGGACGTATGCCATCGCATCTTGACTTGCATATTGTTGTACTGCTTCGTAAACGTTGCCCTCAGACATTTCGGCAATGGTTCCAAGACAAAACTCTAGCGCATTTGATTTACTTGGTTTTATATCTAGTAATTTTTGATATAAGTGAGGTTGATTGACGAGCCTTGGCTGGCCTCTGACAAACTCTAGTGGAGGATCGTCTGGATGAGCAGCTAGGCGAACGCCTGCTTCTTCAGCGACAGGGATAATATGGTTTAAGAACCAGGTTAACCTTTCCCAGAGTTGCTCTGTTGTTGTTTCAGGACGATAACCAGCACTATGGTTATTGATTTTCATATTCCATGCCATATTATCCGGCATTGGCTCTAGAATGTCTTCATTGATGCCAGATAAACCAACAGTTTGAGCACCTCCTCGTGCTTTGTTTTCGATAACTCGCCCTGCGACTCCTGCCAGACTGAAATTATATCCAAAGACAGGAATACCTGCTTTCCCTACATTTCTAATAATGTTTTTGACGACTTCAAGCTGTTCTAATTTTTTAGGACCGTCAAACAAAATGTCATCCCAGTGGCAAGGGTCGAAATTTTCAATTGCATAAAATGTTAAGCCAAACTCTTGCATCCGGTCACGGATTTTTATTAGTTCATCTACTGTCCAGACATCACCAACAGCCGTTCCCCAGCCATCATTATCGCCAATTGGCTGGTCGCTACGTGAAAATCGTTCATTACTGTTAAAGTAGTCGACCATATGAACAACGATATGAGTTGCTCCACATTGTTTTGCAAAAGCATAATGTTCATCATTAAGCATATGTCGATATAAACCAAATCCTAGTTTCATAATTATTAACCTTTTAATTTGAAAATTTCTTAGTTAGTGAGATTTAGTGGTTTTACATATAATGCGACACTGATTGCGCCAACAATACCGATTCCACCTGCCACAAAAAATGCGATGCTATACATTCCAGACCATTCAATGATATAGCCTGTAATAATAGGGCCTAAAATTCCGGCAACATTTGCCATTGCGTGTACAAATCCACCAACCGCACCAATATTATTTTTTGCAACGGTATCTTGTAGAATTGCCCAATAGGTTGTAGCAGATAAATATAAGAAAAATATTCCGAATGCCATGAGTGCTACGGCACTTTCAACACGAGTAACATTACCGACAAGAAAGACAAGGATTGCCGATATTCCTAGACAACTAACCAACACGATTTTTCTGGAGAATAATGGTTTATTTGTTTTCTTTAAAACAAAGTCACAAAGTATTCCCCCTAAAGCCATTCCAATAGCACCTAATAGCCAAGGTATAATACTTACTATACTCATATCTTTTATACTGAGATTTTGAACATTAGATAAGTAACTTGGAAACCATGATAAAAAGAAAAATAAAATATAATTCAAACTGAAGAATGCAAGAGTTGTTGCTAATATAGTCGGACTCTTTATATAAAAAGATAATGGTTTAGATATAGTATTTGTGGTTTTTGATTCTACATTATTATCGTCAGATAAAATATATTCTAATTCTTCTTTTGATATTTTTTTATGTTGTTCCGGTTTATCTTTGGCAATTTTTAACCACCCAATTAGCCATATAAAGCCTATTGCAGCAAGTATAAAAAATGCAACACGCCAACCAGTTGTAATTATTAATATTCCCATTATAGGGCCAGCAATAGCTCCACCTATTGGATTACCAGCAGTTGCTATACCTATAGCAGTAGCAACTTCTTTTTTAGGGAACCAGTTATTAACCATTTTATTGAGTGTTGCTGCAAAGGGGCCTTCAGCTGCACCAAACAAAGTTCGGATAATAAGCATAGAGATAAAACCAACAGTTACCCCAATCATGCCGCAAAAGATAGACCAAAGAGCCATACTTACGGCAAAAACCTTTTGGGGACCATATTTATCTGATGCGTATCCGCCAATGAAATTAAATAAAGCATATCCAATAGAAAAACTACTGAAAAGTATACCCATTTCACTTGGTGTTAAGTTTAAATCTTTAGAAAAAACAGGAGCTGCAATAGCAAATGCAGAGCGATCCATATAGTTTATCATTCCTCCAAGAGAAATAAATAAAACTAAATTCCATCTTATTTTTTTAAACATAAATCACCTTTGATATAATGATATGTTTATTATTCAATTTAATAGACATATCTATTTTATGTTTATCACATGACGCCAAATTTATTATATGCTTCTACAGCACCCATTCCATTTGCTATTTCTTTTTGTACTTTATTCTCCATTTTTTGTTTTTCAAATGCATGTTCAATAACGTAAGACTCTACATTTTTAGGAATAATTAATACGCCTTCTTCATCGGCAACAATTAAATCACCTGGTTCAATTAAAATATTATTGATTTTGATTGGAACTCGATAATCTAATACTTTACCTCTTATTTTTTGATCTTGAGCATAACTACCTAATGAAAATACAGGGAAATCAAGTTCTAGTATTTCTCTCTTATCTCTTGAATAGCCATAAATAATAGCGCCCGCAGCGTTAAGTTTTTTAGCTCTTGTCGACATTAATCCACCCCACAGGGCGTAATTATGCGAGGAACCTGAAGCGATATAAACTTCACCTTCCTTTAAGCTATCTAGTGCTTCAAACATAATACCGAAATCTTTATTTCCTAATGGCCCATTAGATGTAACGTCAGGCGGTAACATGTAATCAGCTTCTAGTACAGGCATTGCTCGACCTACAATCTTCATATCCTCAGATAAAGG
This sequence comes from Providencia sp. PROV156, assembly GCF_028480905.1. Classification (NCBI taxonomy): domain Bacteria; kingdom Pseudomonadati; phylum Pseudomonadota; class Gammaproteobacteria; order Enterobacterales; family Morganellaceae; genus Providencia; species Providencia sp. PROV156. Next base: position 17,974 of record NZ_JAMPPE010000026.1, read on the forward strand.
TTTGAGTATAGGAGGTAAGAACTGATGGTGTAATCCTATTTCATCTAAAATATCCCCTAGAAGAGCTACGGGTAATTCCTTTTTAATCTTGTCAAACAAATCATTATCTTTATTCATTTCATATTCCTATGTATCTAAGGTCTTAATCTTACTGTTTGGCTGTCAACCTGTCATACAGGCTAACAGTCTAGCCTTAATATTAAAAGAGGGTTAATATAGGTTTTGTGATACGACTCTAGTTTTATTATTGTTTTAATCACAGGAAGATTATTTTTTTGATTTTAAATCAAATGGATATTGCTAATTTTGGGGGTTAGATTGCATCCTTTAATTGAAAAACAAACACTTTCAGAACAAGTTAGAAGCTATGTTCTATCTTTAATATCTCAATCAAACCTAAATCCAGGTGATGAAATACCGAGTGAAAAAGAGATTATTGAACGTTTAGGGGTGAGCAGGGGGGTAGTTAGAGAGGCTTTTCAAAGCCTTTCTATATTAGGTATTTTAGATATTAGTAGTGGCAAAAAACCTAAAATACAAAAAATTAACTCAAACCCGTTAGAAACTATTTTTAACCATGCCATTGTGACTCAGCAGGTTAATTATCAGCAAATCTTAGGCCTTCGACGTGCGATTGAAGTTGATTCTGCAGTGTTGGCTGCAATGCATGGAAATAAAAATGATTATATCAAGTTAAGAAAAATTGCAGATAAAATGAGGAAGTCCTTGTTGAGTTCTAATGATTGGGATTTGTTCATCGAAAGTGATATTGATTTTCACTTAACATTAGCTGAAATGTCACAAAATCCGTTATATGCATTGATGCTAAAAGCATTAAGAGGCGCATTAGGTGGTTCTATTTCAGCTGGTTTATTAAACCAAAACAACCATGATGAACATAAAAAGATCATTGATATTCATTTTGATATTTTAGAGTCAATTGAAAAACAAGACTTTGTGGCAACTGGGTTAAAGATGGATACTCACTTTAAGTTAACCATGGATAGTTTTTAGATCAGCCACCCATAATAATTTTTCTTAGTGAGATTTTTGAGTGGCGAAGGATAAGCTAAATTCCTTCGCTCTACTTTCTGTGTAACTCAGCTTTAAGGTCAATTATCAATATGTGAATCATCTGCTTGTAAATAATTTGATTTAGGGATAGTCCCATTTTTCGGAACCAAGTTCCTCAATTAAATTCTGCTAATTAAATGCGTCATTTTTAACTCCTTCATTTCCCGATAATATTTTTTTCAGTCTGTATATTCCCTCGTTTCTTAAAATATTTCATAATAAAAAACTGTCTGAAAAGATAAATTCTACTTGCGAATTGGTATCGATCATGGATATGATTTGCCTTGTAGAATAAATGAAACCTAGTTCCATATAATGGAACTTATAATAAAGCCAGTAAAAAACTAAGCAAAGACAACCACACAGCAGGTGCGATATGGCGAATAAAGCAGGTGAAGATTATTCTTTGGCTCGGGTACCCCAAAGTGCTCGTAGGCCGTTCTATGAAGTGTTAATTCTACGAATTGGCGCACTAGCTTGTGTTTCACAAGTTATGTTAGGTGCGGCTCTTGGGTATGGGTTAACTTTTTGGCAGGCGTTTTGGGCAACGATGCTTGGATCTGTAATTTTACAGGTTGTCAGCTGGGGGCTTGGAGCGGCTGCGTGCCGCGAAGGAATGTCAATCAGCCTACTGTCTCGGTGGGCGGGTTTTGGTAAGTTAGGCTCAGCACTCATTGGTGGCGCAATTGCTATCTCCTTAATGGGCTGGTTTGGCGTCCAAAATGGTTTCTTTGCGGATGGAATGTATAAAGCGACTAATGTGCTAACACCAGGGACTTGGTCACTTATTACAGGTATTGCGGTGACGGTTATAACAGTATATGGGTATCGATTTTTATCTATTACTGCCAATATCTCAACGCCGCTATTTTTATTCGCGTTAGGCTGGGCGACATATAATTTATTATCAGGTCAAGATATTGGTACGCTTATTAATGACACTGAACCCGCCGGGCCATTAATGACTATGCCTGCGGCCATCACAATGGTTGCTGGTGGTTTTATTATTGCAGCAGTGACAACACCCGATATCAGCCGTTTCATGAAAGGGCCTAAAGATGTGTTTTGGATGACGCTTATCGGCACATTTTTTGGTGAGTTACTGGTCAATATGATAGCGGTACTAATGGCGCTGTCATTACGTACAAGCCAAGTATTTGATTTAATGATGGCGCTGACAGGCCTATTAGGTGCATCGATTGTTATCTTCTCAACAATAAAAATGAATGATATCAATTTGTATTCATCATCGTTAGGTTTTTCAACACTGTTAAATGCCATATTTAATAAGCGTTTTGACCGTCGTTATTTAACGTGGGTGATTGGTATCTTTGGCACAATCGCTTCAATGTTAGGGATCTTAGATAACTTTATCGGTTTCTTAATTTACTTAGGAATAGCCATTCCTCCTGTCGCAGGGATTATGGTTGTTGACTATTACTTGTTAAAACGTGATCGCAAAGAATTAGATATCACTCGAGAGCAAGGCATATTACCACCGAGCTGTGAAGCATATAACCCAGTAACACTTGTGGTGTGGGTGATCGCAGTACTGGTTGGCTGGGGGACATCAGAGTTAGGTCCGCTGCATGCAGACTACGGTATCCCAGCGCTTAACTCTTTGATTACTGGTGCAGTTGCTTATTGGATAGGCATGCGCTGGCAGGCGAAAGCGAGAGGTGTTGAAACGGTACACTTTCGCAAAGTCTCTCATTTAGATTAAGGATTAAACAATGTCAGGTACAAAAGTTAAAGTTGCTCTGGCTCAGTTTGATTCAGAACTTGGCAATAAAACCAATAATTTACAACGCATGGCACAGTTGTGCCAACAAGCCGCAGATTCAGGGGCAAAACTGATTTGTTTCCCTGAGCTGGCGACAACGGGTTATCGTGGTGACTTACTGACCACTAAGTTGTGGGATTTAAGCGATTCCATCGGAAGTGAAACTTATACGCTATTTAGCGAACTTGCTACTCGTTTAAATATCACTATTGTTAGCGGTTTTGTTGAGCGCGGTGAATATTTAGGCGATATCTATAACTCTGTCGGTGTTTGGAACCCGGGGTGTGAGGGTATTAGTGGTGTTTTTCGTAAAGTTCATGCTTTCGGCATAGAAAAACAATGGTTTGGACGAGGTGATAGTTTCCCTGTGTTTGAAACGCCGATCGGTAAAATCGGTATCATGATTTGCTATGACATGGGTTTTCCAGAAGTCGCACGAATTTTAACATTACAAGGCGCGGAATTGTTATTAGCCCCTTCAGCTTGGTGTGTTCAAGACCGAGATGTGTGGGATATTAATAGCGCCTGTCGAGCACTAGAAAATGGAACCCACTTACTTGCAGTGAACCGTTGGGGTCATGAAGAAGATCTGCATTTATTTGGTGGTAGCAAGGTTTTAGGTCCTCGCGGCCAAGTACTTTGTGAAGCGAGCTGTGAGGGCGAAGAGCTATTAATCGGTGAGGTTGATTTTTTAAACCAAGCCCATACACGTTTAAAAGTGCCTTATCTGAGAGACAGAAAGCCACAAAGCTACAGTGTATTAACCCAAGGTTTAGGGTCATGAGTATTTTATCTAGCGTGGTTGATGTTTACCAACTGTTCTTACGTTCAGGCAACGAACTGACGGTGACAACGTTGGTTAATGAATTAGGTATGCCAAAAAGCTCGGCCTCCCGTCTTTTAAAGCAAATGGCTGAACTCGGATTGCTGGAAAAGAAAAACAATGCACCGATATATCGACCTGGCTTGCTGATTATGGAGTTAGCTCATCGGGCTAGGGGGATGAACCCGCTAATCGATATGATGCTTGAAGCACTTGATGAACTTGCGAAAGATAGTGGGTTTACCAGTTATGTGTCAGCACTTGATGATGATATGGTTCGTGTTGTTCATGCTCGTTTTGGTAATAGCATGCTGCAAGTGATCACTCAACCGGGTACCCGCTTACCCATACTGGGAACGTCAACGGGGCGTGCACTATTAGCAAGGTTACCGCTAAATGAGCGGTCAAAAATTATCGACCGTGAACCAAAAGAAGAACGGGGTAAATTAGTTGAGCGTTTGGACTTAGTGGCAGATCGTGGCTGGGAATTTTCGATGGATGAATCCGTTGCTGGAGTCGCTTCCATATCCAGCACGGTGTTCGACCCTGCACAAAATACGTTATATGCCTTGTGTTTAAGTTTGCCTGCTGCACAAATGAATGATGAGGTTATGGTGCAGTTATCTAAGAGCCTTTGTCATAAAGCCGCTTATCTTGGGTGTATGGTGGGTGACCCGTATTGGTTGCAAAAAAGCATGAATAAGTCATGAGATTATTTCATGTTATAAAAGCAAAAAGTAGTAAGTAGTTGAAGTAAGTAGTTGAAGTAAATAGTAAATTATAAATATTTAATATTGTTAGCATTTTAAGTGCGTGAATACGCCTTCATCAGGAAAAATGGAACCTCTATTACGTGAGATTCCATCTAGAGTGAAATGAGATTAACTCGCTATTCTATGCGAGTTAATCTCAAAGTAGCTCTTTACTCTCATAAAAAATAATTAAAATTAAAGGAAGTACAATGAGTCTAAAACAAACTCTTTGCGTATATGATCTAATCGATTGCGCTAGTGTTAAAGGTGAAGACATTGTTGCATTGTTCCAAGATTTCCCACACATTGAAGTCATGTCTAAAACGGTTAAGGATCACAAAGGACAAAGTGACTTTGTTCGCATTCTTATTCCAGGAACACAAGGTAAATCACAGCATAAAGATGCGCCAACACTGGGAATCATCGGGCGTTTAGGTGGAATTGGTGCTAGGCCTTCTCGAATAGGTGTTGTGTCTGATGCAGATGGTGCGATTGCCGCACTTGCAGCAGCGCTTAAACTGGCACAAATGCATGAAAAGGGTGACCAGTTACTCGGTGATGTCGTGGTCACGACCCATATTTGCCCAAATGCGCCAACACGTCCGCATACACCTGTTGATTTTATGGACTCGCCCCTTGAAGATGCCACGATGAATCAACATGAGGCGATCCCTGAAGCGGATGCTATTTTGTCCGTAGATACCACGAAGGGAAATCGTTTACTCAATCATAAAGGGTATGCACTGTCTCCAACAGTAAAAAATGGTTATATTTTACCTGTATCAGAGGATTTAATTCGTTTGATGGAGTGGAGTAGTGGCCAAAAAGCGGTGACATTTCCATTATCAATTCAAGACATTACGCCATATGGTAATGGTCTACATCATATCAACAGTATATTACAACCTGCGGTATCAACATCTGCACCAGTGGTTGGTGTCGCTATTTGCTCAGAAACGGTAGTACCAGGTTGCTCTACAGGGGCTAGCCATGAGGTTGATATTGCGGCTACTGTAAAATTTATGATAGAAGTGGCTAAAGCATTCACAGGAAAACAATGTGCGTTTTATGATGTTGAACAATATGATTTATTGACGTCATTGTATGGTGATATGTCACACCTGCAAACAGCAGGTAATAATGCAGCAAAAAATGATTAATTTATAAATAGTCACAGTTAATTATTAGCGTTGTCAGTGTTATTAAAATAATTAACTGTGCTCTATTGGTGAGCTATAAATTCGATTCTGTTGTGTTGCCTGGAACATCCTCATTTTCAATAGGAACAATGAGGTCTGCATGATTACCTTTTGGGCCAATAGTCACACTAAATTGAACTTTCTGGCCTGCTTTTAGTGTCCTGTAACCGTCCATTTGGATACAGGAATAATGAGCAAAAATATCTTCTCCGCCATCAGCCGGGCAAATAAAACCAAAGCCTTTTGCGTTATTGAACCACTTAACGATACCCGTCTCCATATTTTATCCTTCAAATTTACCAGTATTTGCATTTAGAACGATGTATAAAAATCACACATAAAATAAGTATAAATACGATGTTATTTGTACGTAAAATATACTGTAATAAATTACCTTCTAAGGTCAAGAGGTACGGTTCAGGAATTGCTGGAAAGTGTTAAGAATTCGCTAATCAATAGCGCTCATTTTCTATAATATTTGATATGGCTCACAGATTGCTAACCATGGAAGCAAAGGTGATTCCCATGATACACTGTCGCTTGATGCAATATAGACAAAAAAACAGCATAGCAACTAAATGGTATAGTTTTATGGTGTTATCAATATGATTGATAGAAATCGTTGATAATAAAGACTATGCTTAAATTGAAGTTAAACACTGAGCAAGAAAGTAATGAGTGATTTTCTGGGCACATTTAAAACTGACGTCATTTTTAAAGATGAAATAGAACAAACCTTACAGCCACCATCGATGTATAAGGTGCTATTAAATAATGACGATTACACCCCGATGGATTTTGTTGTCGAAGTGTTACAAAAATACTTTTCTTTTGATGAAGAACGCGCTACACAGATAATGTTAGATGTCCATATTCAAGGAAAGGGAGTTTGTGGAATTTTTACTGCAGAGGTTGCTGAAACTAAAGCGGCGCAAGTCAATACTTTTGCTCGTGAACATGAGTACCCTTTGCTTTGCACTATAGAGAAAGTCTAATTTGGCTTAATATCAATTTTGGGAGGTGCTTATGCTCAATCAAGAACTGGAGCTTAGTTTAAACGTAGCTTTTACGAAAGCGAAAGACAGTCGCCATGAGTTTATGACTGTAGAGCACCTATTGCTAGCGTTACTGAGTAATATCTCTGCTCGCGAAGCTTTAGATGCTTGTAAGGTTGATCTTGTTGCATTACGTCAAGAACTTGAACACTTCATCGCGCAAACTACACCTTTGTTACCCGAAAATGATAGCAGAGACACCCAGCCTACGTTGAGTTTTCAGCGTGTATTACAGCGCGCTGTTTTTCATGTGCAATCATCTGGGCGTAACGAAGTCAGCGGTGCAAACGTATTGGTCGCGATTTTTAGTGAGCAAGAGTCCCAAGCTGCGTACTTATTACGCAAGCATGATGTAAGCCGTTTAGATGTAGTTAATTATATTTCTCATGGCACGATAAAAGGCGAAGAGTCGTCATCAGAACAAGATATCTCCTCTAATAGTGTGCAAAACGAAGAGCAGCCGGTCCCAGAAGACCATATGGACAACTTTACGACCAACTTGAACCAGCAGGCCAAGAAAGGGAATATCGACCCTCTGGTTGGACGTCAGGCTGAATTAGAGCGTACGATTCAAGTATTGTGCCGCCGTCGTAAAAATAATCCACTATTAGTCGGTGAGTCAGGTGTCGGTAAAACCGCGATTGCTGAAGGGCTAGCATGGCGTATTGAGCAAGATGATGTACCTGACGTAATGAAAGGCTGCACAATTTTTTCATTAGATATTGGTTCATTATTGGCTGGAACCAAATACCGTGGTGACTTTGAGAAACGTTTCAAAGCATTATTAAAAATGCTGGAAAAAGATCCGAAGAGCATTTTATTTATTGATGAAATTCACACTATCATCGGTGCAGGAGCCGCGTCTGGTGGGCAAGTTGACGCAGCGAACTTAATTAAACCGTTGCTATCAAGTGGTCGAATTCGTGTTATTGGTTCAACAACATACCAAGAATTTGGCAGTATTTTTGAGAAAGATAGAGCGTTGGCTCGTCGTTTCCAGAAAATTGATATTGTAGAACCAACTCCCGAAGAAACAATTCGTATCATCAATGGGTTGAAGCCTAAGTATGAAGCTCATCATGATGTTCGTTATACCGCAAAAGCGATCCAAGCGGCGGTGGATTTATCCATTAAATATATCACCGACAGGCATTTGCCAGATAAAGCCATTGACGTGATTGATGAAGCCGGGGCGCGAACGCGACTGGTTGCACCAAGTAAGCGTAAAAAAACCATTGGTGTGCCTGAAATTGAAACAGTTGTGGCGCGTATCGCCCGTATCCCTGAAAAAACGGTTTCCTCAAGCGATAAAGATAAACTCAAGACACTCGACTCTCGTTTGAAAATGTTAGTGTTTGGACAAGACAAAGCGATAGATTCATTGTCTGAGGCAATCAAAATGAATCGGGCAGGTTTAGGGTTAGAAAATAAACCTGTGGGTTCTTTCTTATTTGCCGGTCCAACAGGGGTGGGTAAAACTGAAGTGACTGTCCAGTTAGCGAAAGCGTTGGATATCAAATTGCTGCGATTTGATATGTCTGAATATATGGAGCGTCACACGGTTAGCCGCTTAATTGGTGCGCCTCCTGGCTATGTTGGCTTTGACCAAGGTGGTTTACTGACCGATGCGGTTATCAAACATCCGCATTCAGTGGTGCTGTTAGATGAAATCGAAAAAGCGCATCCAGATGTGTTTAATATTCTTTTACAGGTAATGGACCACGGAACGTTAACAGACAATAACGGTCGTAAGGCGGATTTCCGTAATGTTGTTGTGGTAATGACAACCAACGCTGGGGTGCAAGAAACTCAGCGCCGTTCTATTGGTTTTGCTGAGCAAGATAATAGCACTGATGCGATGTCTGAAATCAAAAAGGCGTTCTCACCAGAATTTCGCAACCGCCTTGATGGTATCATTTGGTTTAACTCATTAACTCCAGAAATTATTACGCAAGTCGTTGATAAGTTTATTGTGGAATTACAAGTTCAGCTTGATGAAAAGGGTGTATCAATTGAAGTTAGCGCCGCGGCTCGCCGCTGGTTGTGTGAAAAAGGTTATGATAAAGCGATGGGTGCCCGACCTATGGCTCGCACCATTCAGGATAACCTGAAAAAACCATTAGCAAACGAGTTGTTATTTGGTTCACTAACCAATGGTGGCTCTGTAAGTATCGGGCTTGATGAAAAAAGTAACACACTGACATACAGCTTCAGTAGCGTGCACAAGGCCTCTCCGGAGGATGCGGTATTCTGACGAATAGACCACAGGTGTATCAATGCACCTGTGGTTGTCAGGCCTTGCCTGAAGAGAATATCAACGGCTACGGAAAATGATTCGGCCTTTGCTCAGGTCATAAGGTGTTAACTCTACAGTTACCTTGTCGCCTGTCAGGATGCGGATATAGTTTTTACGCATTTTTCCAGAAATATGAGCAGTCACCACGTGACCGTTTTCCAGTTCAACACGGAACATTGTGTTTGGCAGGGTATCTAAAACTGTGCCCTGCATTTCAATATTGTCTTCTTTGGCCATCTAATCCTCTAAGTTTAATAACCGTGATTTTTAACGGGCAAGATAATGCCCAAAAACCCGCACTAAGTAAAGAAGTGTCGCATTTTAACGCGATCTTTATTTTTAAGTGAAGGAATAAAATTAATGTAAAACCAAAATTCATTAATCGAAAATTGGCGGTATTTCAATCGATTGCGGTATCCAGCAGGCGGGGTCAATCGCTTTGTCACGCCACCGATAAAGAATATGTAAAAAATCCCTACGGGATATCTCTTTTGCGCCCATTGAGGCGGTATGGTGGTTAAGTACCTGACAATCAAAAAGTTGCCCATTATAGCGCAAAAAATGAAAATAGAATGTAATAAAAGCAAATTTGGATGCATCATTCATTCTACTGAACATAGATTCCCCACAAAATAGGTGCCCCATGTTCACGCCATACAGGCCTCCAACGAGTTTATCGCCATACCAAGCTTCAATGGAATGCGCCATACCTGCTTGGTGTAGCGCTAAATACCCAGCTTGAACTTCGGGTAAAATCCATGTGCCTTCTTGGCGTACAGAACAAGCTTCAATAACTTGCTTGAATGCATGGTTAACAGTAATGCGATAAGTCTGCTTTTTTAAAACTTTTTTCATTGACCGGCTAATATGGAGTTCACCAACCATGAGTACTGCTCTAGGGTCCGGAGACCACCATAAAGGCATCTCTCCAGGATTAAACCAAGGAAAGATACCATCATAATAGGCAGCTTGCAGCCTTTTTGATGAAAGATCTCCGCCAATCGCTAATAAGCCATTGGGCTCCCGCATGGCTTCAGACACGGGAGGGAATAAATAGGAGTCATCATCTAATTGGTACATATACGCCTCAGAGCGGTTGTTGTGCCCAGTGGCGCTGGCGGAACTGATAATACTGGCCTTGCATACCTAACAGCGCTTGATGGGTACCTTGTTCGATGATTTTACCATTATCCATCACACAGATGTTATCCATTTCCTCTAAGCCCTGCATACGGTGAGTAATGACAATTAACGTCTTATCGGCACATTTTTCTTTTAACAGTGCTAAAATCTGCTGTTCAGTTTGTGCATCAAGCCCTTCCGTTGGTTCATCCATTAGAATTAATGGTGTGTTATGTAATAAAGCACGGGCAATACCTAAGCGGCGTTGTTCCCCTCCAGAAAGTTGTCGGCCGCCTTCACCCATCCACGCATTAAGCTTTAATTCGTTTTCTAATAAATTACCTAGACCAACTTGCTGCAATACTTCGCTTAATTCGGTATCCGTCGCTTGTTCATTGGCGAGCAACAGATTATTGCGCAATGTATCACTAAAGACATGAACCCGTTGTGGTACTACAGACATCATATTACGTAACGATTTTTCGCTAAATTCGTTAATAGGCGTGCCATTTAAGTAGATGGTTCCGCTATCAACATCCCAAGCACGGGTTAATAACTGCAGAAGAGTGGATTTACCACAACCTGTTTTACCTAATAAAGCAAGGTGTTGGCCTTTATTTAATGTTAAAGACACATTTTGAAGAACGGCAAATGGCTGTTCTGGATAGGTAAATGAAATATTATCGACAGTCAGGTTTTCCAATGTTGCGATTGAAGGGCTTTCACTTGGGAAAGTTACCTCTGGTTTTGCGGTCATTAATTGGGAAACGCGAGTAGCAGATGCAATCACTTGACCCATATGTTGGAAGGCAACAGCAACAGGGCCTAATGCTTCGAAAGCCGCTAGCGCACAGAATACAAATAAAGCAATCAGTGCTCCCGGTTTTGTATCGCCCCCTACATGGTCGGCAGCCATCCAAAGAAGCAGTGTTGCTGTAACACCAGAGGCAAATAAAATAATGGCTTGAGATAATCCAGTGAGTGCTGCTTGCTGTTGTTGACGCACTTGCCACTTATTTTCGATATTAAGCAAGTTTTGGCGAAAGCGTTCAGTGGCGCCAAATAATGTTAACTCAGCTTGTCCTTGCAGTGCGGAGGTTAAAATAGTGCGATAACTTCCACGTAATTCGGTTAGCTCACGGCCAATGGGTTTTCCTGCACGATAAAATATAAATGGCATTGTAAATAGCAAGAACAGCATGATGCCACCCAGTGTCCAAGCAAGACGAGGGTCGAGATAACTTAAACCAAAAATAAGGACAAAGGTAACAAAAAATGCAGTAATGATCGGCGATAAAACACGCAAATAGAGGTGATCTAGGGTCTCTACGTCAGCGACCAGACGATTGAGTAACTCCCCTTGACGAAAACGACTGATACCACCCGGCGAAAGGGGCAATACTTTACTAAAAGCAAAAACCCGTAAATGAGCAAGTACTTTAAAAGTAGCATCGTGGCTAACTAGGCGTTCTCCATAGCGGCCAGCGGTACGAAAAATAGCGGCACCACGGACACCCGCAGCGGGTAACATGTAATTAAAATAGTAAAGACCCGGAAAACCAGCAATGGCGGTTCCGGCTAAAAACCAACCAGAAAGGGTAAGTAAGCCAATACTTGCCAGTAAGGTCACAATCGCCAAGATAATGCCTAATGTAATTAAAAACCAATGGCGGCGGTAAAGGGCTAAGAAAGGTAATAAAATTTTCATTATCAAAGCTCCTCACTGCGATGGGCAAGTAACTGGGCAAAAGCGCCTTCTGACTGGCTTAACTGTGTGTAATTACCTTGTTGAATGATTTGCCCGTTAGCCATTACCCAAATTTGGTCATAATCAAGGGTTTCTTCCAGTAAATGGGTGACTAAAAGGGTCGTTTGCTGACTTGATAGCTGGTTAAGTGTTTGCATAACACGTTGTTCGCTGTGGGAGTCTAAGCTCGCAGCAGGCTCATCTAGAAGGAGCATACGAGAGGGTTTCAACAGGGTTCGTGCAACGGCAACTCGCTGAGCTTGCCCGACCGAAAGGCGAGCGGCATAGTCACCCAGCTTGGTATTTAGGCCATCAGGCAAATGGGCTAAGAATTCCGAAACATATGCATTATCAATCGCCTGTTGAATTTCCGCTTCTGTAGCATTTGGCTTGCCTAAACAGATGTTTTCAACCAGTGTTTGCTCTGGAAGGTGAGGGTTTTGCCCAACCCAACCGAGTAATTCACGCCATTTATCAGGGCATAATTCACGAAGTTCAACACCATTTATGGTGATGGAACCGCGATAAGGCAAAAAGCCTAACAATAAATTCAGTAATGAGCTTTTTCCCGCACCACTTTGACCAACAATTGCAATACGTTGTTGTGGCTCAATATTGAAATCTAATGGCCCAGCAAGGCGCACACCATCATGGGATAAAATTTCTAATTGTTTAGCCTGAATATAGATAGCCTCATCACTCAGTGTTTGGGTTCCTTGTTGAGCTTTTTGTTCGCCCTCACTGTTTAATAGTGTTTCGAGTGTTTCAGCGGCACCAACAGCTTGCGCTTTGGCGTGGTAGTATGTGCCAAGGTCACGTAATGGTTGGAAAAACTCTGGCGAAAGTATCAGGGCAAGAAAACCCGCAAATAGCGTGACAGGTAAACCATAGCTACCGAAGTTCATTTCACCCAGGTAGGAAAAACCAAAATAGACAGCAACAACAGCAATAGAAATCGATGCAAAAAATTCAAGTACGCCAGAAGACAGAAATGCCATCCTCAATACTTCCATCGTTCTGGAACGAAAATCTTCTGTTGATTCACGAATTTGCTTAATCTCTGCTTTTTCACGAAAAAATAACCGTAAGGTATCAAGGCCTCGTAGTCTATCGAGAAAACTCCCGCTTAAACGACCTAAGGCAATAAAGTTACGACGGTTAGCATCCGCAGCGCCTAATCCGACTAATGCCATAAAGATAGGAATCAGCGGGGCAGTGACGAATAAAATAAGTGCTGCAGCCCAGTTAAAGGGGAAAATAGCAATCAGGATCATAATGGGGATGATCCCAGCTAAATACATTTGAGGAAGATAGCGCGAATAGTAGTCTTGCATATCTTCAATTTGTTCAAGAATAATTGTAGCCCAGCTACCCGCTGGCTTACCTTTAACCCACACAGGGCCGAGTTCTTGAAGTTTATCGAGTACCATGGTACGTATTTCTTGGCGCACCACTTGGCCACAACGAAAGCCAACGCGTTCTCGTACATAAGTGACAATTGCGCGTAAGATAAAAACGCAAAGCAGAAGAACAAAAGGGGTTAATAACTGTTCTCGAGGAACGTTATCCATAATCAATGCTTGTAAGATAACAGCTAAGAACCAAGCTTGAGCAATAATCAGTAATCCACTCAAAATGCCTAGTAACATAGAGATCCGCAACCAGCGCTTGGCAGGGGCACTGTATTGTTTTAACCAACGTACCAATTCAGTCTGTCTTGATTTATCCATAATGATTTAGTTAGCAGGTGTAGTTTTAATGTCATTGAGTATAGTTAGGAAACATCACCCTAACGTTGTTTTTACCATGCGTGATATTGCAGTTGACCTGTTTTAAACCGCATGAGAACGATAAATTTTGATCTGGTAACGCAATTGGTGATTATAAGAAAATCTGCGTTTTTGATCTTACCCACAAATTCGAGTATTAGAGTACATCATAACAGCTTCACCGCGATATGTTACCTAATAAAAGTGGGTTATTTAAAGTGAGTTGTGCTTTGTTATTAAATTGTTTTATAAAGGTAAATTTAATATTTCAGTAAATTTTTAGATGTAATGATATTGGGATATTACTGTATTTCTACGTAATAAAAAGGTGGCTTAACAAAGAAATGTTAAGCCATCGGCATTTTTCACTACAATTAGAATGTGGGGTCTATCATTAACCATTCTTTGGGTTTTAATTCATAGTTTCCTTTTAATAAATTATCCCAAGCCTGATCTTTTTCTTTCATGGTATTAAATGAGCGAGTTTGCGTATCCATTAACTCCCAGGTTTGTTCCGTTTGTTGCCATATATTACAATCAATACTAGAGCTACTTGGATAGGAATAGCACATAACCACATCATCTTGATTGTTTTGGTTAACATCGGCCATAAAGCCTACACACGGGTATGGGTCGTATTGTGAGGTACAATACCAAGCACTACTAAGGTTTTCCCCGAGGTCGAACCAACTCTTCGGTATTGCAGGGCTATTTTGAGCTTGAATTAATACTGATTTTAGCGATCTGCGCTGTTCTTCTTCATAAGGGCTGGTTTGGAATAGTTTTTGATATTCAGGGTTGTTATTGAGTTTTTCAAAAGCTTGTTGCCCTTTCTCACCTAATTGTTTTAAGTCATAAGCAAGCGAGCTATTGACTTTAATTTTGCCATTTTCAACGCCGGCAAGAATACTGTTTAGTGTGATGCGTTTAAAATCAGCAATAGGGCTGTTAATGACCAATATAATGGCAATTAGAGACAAAATTCCCGCTTTATTGATAGGGCCTAAATAGGACATCCAGGCTGATTTTTTATAGATAATTGCGATGCTATAAGCAAAAATCAATACAAATAGGAATAGGGCAATAGTAAAGGCGTATAGGCGCTCAACACTCCAACTATACTGGTTAACTCGTACTAAAATGCCATAGAGCGAAAGCACTGAAAATGCATTAAGTAAAATAATGCTAATTAAGACAAAACCGTTGAGACCCGCACGGAATTGATATTGGGTTGTGCCATCGCCATACACGAAATTGATAAAAATAAGGTTTAAAATTAAAAACCACAGCATTACTGCGGAGCCTAAGCCTGCAGAGGTTAAACCTGAAAAGTATGAAACAACGAAACCGCCTAAGAAAATAACAGCAACAATATTCAATAGAGGTAAGAAAAAACGCGCAATAAAGCTAACAAAATTACTGAATTGCACATTCAGTGCTACGCGTAAAAAAGCTAAACTCACGTTGAACCCAAGAGCAAAGCTCACCCAATAGATAACGTCGTTATCAAGAGCTTCACTCAAAAAAGTTAGGTTAACAATACCAAATAAAAAACTGGCTATTTTTACGATTAAAGTTAGCAACCCACCGATTATAGAAGCGAGAATACCCAGAAAGGTATTTTTAATATATAGCCCCATTAAGCAACCGTAATCAATTTTCCATGTTCTTGTGGTTTGCCACGATTGCATCCAAGGAAGTATAAAAAAGAGTAAGACGGTGAGGGTGATAAAGGCGAAGAATGGGTCTGTATCTGAAGGATTTAGAAAGTCTTGGGCATGCCAGTAATTGAGCCAGAAAATTAACCCAATAATGACCGCAATGTTCAGATAAAAAATAGCGGATTTTGCATTGGTAATTAGGTAACTGATTGCTGAAGGAACAAAAATGGCGAGCAAAATAGGCAGATATAGGGTGGTGGCGCTTAGTTGGCTTTCTAGGCGGATAGAGTAATCAGTAGTGGCTGTGATGACGATGCCTTGAATCACGGCAAGTATGACAATAATAAAATAAGAATAACCGCGAATGGCATCACGTTCTAATTGTTGCCCCATACCTACACCTTATATTAATTAATGTTATGTAAAAACAGTATAGGCAGTATTAAAAAAGTACAATATAAACTTGGTCTTAAAAATATATGCAAAACCAATAGTTAGGATGGGGAGTATAAGTAATAAAAAAGGCTTCAATTGAGGAAAAATTGAAGCCTATCTAAATTACAATTACTTATTGATTATTTTGATGCTAAGCCATCAAGATAACGTTCTGCATCTAAGGCTGCCATACAACCTGTGCCCGCAGAGGTAATTGCTTGGCGGTATATATGGTCCATGACATCACCAGCCGCGAACACACCTTCAACAGAAGTTTGAGTTGCATTGCCTTGGGTGCCAGATTGCACTTTAATATAACCGTTGTCTAAATCTAATTGGCCTTCAAAAATAGCTGTATTTGGGCTGTGGCCGATGGCAATAAATGCTCCCATAACAGGGATATCTTCTGTTGCGTGTGTTCTAGTACATTCTAAGCGCACACCCGTCACGCCCATATCATCACCTAATACTTCATTTAATGTGCGGTCGGTATGCAGAATAATATTACCGTTCTCAACTTTATCCATTAAACGATTAATCAGGATTTTTTCTGCACGGAAACTATCACGACGATGAATTAAATGAACTTCTGAAGCAATATTAGAAAGGTACAATGCTTCTTCTACCGCAGTGTTTCCGCCACCAACGACAGCGACTTTTTGGTTACGATAGAAGAAACCGTCACAGGTTGCACAAGCTGAAACGCCACGGCCTTTGAACGCTTCTTCTGAAGGTAGGCCGATATAACGAGCGGAAGCCCCTGTTGCAATAATTAATGCATCGCAGGTATATTCATTTTCATCGCCAATTAAACGGAAAGGACGTTGTTTTAAGTCCACTTTTTGGATATGGTCAGATATGATTTCGGTGTCAAATTTTGATGCGTGCTCATGCATGCGTTCCATAAGCCCTGGACCGGTTAAACCTTCTGGGTCACCAGGCCAGTTTTCAACTTCAGTTGTGGTGGTCAATTGACCGCCTTTTTCCACCCCAGTAATCAATGCTGGGTTTAAGTTTGCACGTGCAGCATAGACAGCCGCAGTATAGCCCGCAGGGCCAGAACCAAGAATGATTAACTTGCGATGTGTTGTTGTGCTCATGAATTCCTCTTTAATCTAAAAAGCATTTATCAGATTGTAGGAGAAATAAGAGGTTAACAAAAGTGGTTTAAGTGCGACTTAGTTTCATTTGGCTTATTTCATCAATAGGTAATACCGACAAAATGTAAAAAAATATGACAAAAAGTTGCTTGTGTCACGCATCACAATTTTTAGGAATTATCTTGAATTAAGGCTGCGAAACGTTTTACTGGAAAAAAAAGCGAAATCTTGTACTGATTTTTATTCATTTGCTTTGACAATCGGCTGCGCATTTGCGAAAACATCAGTGTAAGAGTTAATTATCTAGCTGATCAATGGAAATGGCGCATTTTTGTTCTTGCTGGAAAATTAACTTTACACTACTTACAAATTTAAAATACAAGTAAACATTGTGGATGATAATTACATTCACACTAACTTCAGCATTATGAATAAAATTTGCTCCTGAACACGAATTCCTAAATAAAAAAGGTGGTGGCTAAGGTGCTTATTTTTAGATGTAGAAAATAACAATTAGAGAAAGAGAGATAAAGAGATGATTGACAATAAAAAGCGTCCTGGCAAAGACCTTGACCGTATCGACAGGAATATATTAAACGAACTACAAAAAGACGGGCGAATTTCTAACGTAGAGTTATCTAAACGAGTTGGTTTATCTCCAACACCTTGTTTAGAGCGTGTACGTCGCCTTGAGAGACAAGGATTTATCTCTGGCTATACTGCGTTATTAAATCCACACTACTTAGATGCATCTTTGCTCGTGTTTGTTGAAATCACACTTAACCGTGGTGCTGCGGATGTATTTGAGCAATTCAATACAGCAGTTCAAAAACTGGAAGAAATTCAGGAATGCCACTTGGTTTCTGGTGACTTTGACTACCTGTTGAAAACGCGTGTGCCAGATATGTCCGCATATCGTAAACTGTTAGGTGAAACTCTGTTACGTTTACCAGGCGTAAACGACACTCGCACCTATGTAGTTATGGAAGAAGTTAAACAAAGCAACCGCTTAGTGATCAAAACTCGCTAATTAGTGCTTTTTAACCTCGCTTCAGCACAGCATTTCAGCTTTGTTGCCGCACTGCAGTTTCAACGCTGAGTTTACTCAGCGTTGTTCCGTTTTTCTCGCCTCATTTGTTGCTTTATAAAAACGTAATATTTTGCTGTTTCACAGCTTCAACTGGCTGCTATCCATGCCTTTCTACCTTGTTTTACGTAAATTACTTAGCAACTGATAAGTTTTATTTCCAATTTATTGATTCTAAAGCTATAAATATTTAGGATTTTTGACGAGAAATAGAAATTGAATCATCATACATTAGATGGAATACTGCACCTTAGTGCTTTTGTGAAGCCTTGATATCTCTTAGTCGCTGTAAAACAGGCAGAGTCAGGCGTTTAATGGTAGAATAAACCTAGGTTAGTCAAGAACATCAGTTAGCAAAGAAATAATAATGAGCCAAGAATATACAGAAGATAAACATATCAAATTTAAAAAACTAAGTAGCGGAAGACGGCTATTAGAGGTTATTTTGCTCGCAATATGCTTGAGCGCACTCTTCTTAATGGTGGCTTTATTGAGCTTCAGCCCTTCAGATCCAAGCTGGTCACAGACCACTTGGAATGCCCCAGTGAAGAATTTAGGGGGTAGTGTAGGCTCATGGAGTGCAGATATTCTTTTCTCTGCTTTTGGTATTCTTGCATTTGCTATTCCTGCACTATTACTCCTAGGCTGCTGGGCGATTTTCCAATATGAAAGTCAGCGCCGATATATTGATTTTTTCTCTTTATCGTTAAGATTAATAGGTGGTTTAGCACTTATTTTATCTTCTTGTGGTCTCGCTGCCCTCAATTTTGACGACTTACCTAATTTCGCCTCTGGTGGTGTGATTGGCAGTGTATTTAGCAATGCAATTATGCCGTGGTTTAATTCATTAGGCGCTACGTTAGCATTGCTGTTTTTATGGGCGATAAGCTTTACGCTGTTTACAGGGTGGTCATGGCTTACAATCGCAGAAAAAATTGGTGCAGCGGTACTTCTCCCGATTACTTTGCTAACAAATCGAGCGAGGGGAGACGATTTAGATAACTATGATTACGACGTTGAAGAAACTGAAGGCGCTTTACAGCGCGCACAAGAAGCTGAGCACAGAGCCAATGACAATCTAGAAAGTATTGATGCGGATGATGTTTTGTTTTCCGCACCCACTGTGGCTGAATTAGTCACTGATGTCGCTCCAACAACGGAAAAAAATACGGGTGAAGCGGTTGCTACTACAGAAAACCCAATTCCTTCAGTGAATCAAAACGTATCAGAGCAAGATTCGGTACCTGCTTTCTCTGCAGTGGATGAGCCGAGCACATATCATTTTGAAGTACCAGAAGATTACCAGCCTAAGCTTGGTGCAGGTTTTGATTCAACATCAGATACCGTTAATGAGCCGTTAGTTCACGCGTCACCGTATGTTGCACCAGAAGAACCGATGTTTAGTGTTCAGCATCATCAACAAACAGAACCACAAAAACAAGACAATACCGCTTACCAAGAATATTCGGATAAACAAGAAACACCTGTTAATCAAGCTGCATTTGAAGCTCAAGCGACATCCGTGCCCCCTCTTGGCTCTTCAAATACAACAGAAAGTTTTATTCCATCGTCAGTCACTGAAAGGGTCTCTAATCCAGCTGCATTAGCGGCTGCGGGTATTTCAGTCGCTGCACTGGAGCGCCATGCTCAGGTTAAACAAAATATGGAGCCAGAGCTTCCACGGCCAAATCCTGTTCGTTTACCGACTCGTCGTGAGTTATATGGTATTCGTATTCCATCGTTACGTGATGCGGAACTACAGCGGCGTGAAGAAGAGGCCTCTAAACGTGAACAAATATATCAGCAGTGGTCTACGAGTGAGTCTGACCAACCTGAAACTGATGATGAGGCACAACAAGACGAATTACTACGAGCGCAGTTCTTAGAACAGCAACGTGAACGTTATGGTGAAGTTGATGAAACTGATTATGAGGTACCACTTAATAGCCTAAACTCTCATGATGAACAATTACAAAATGAGCCAATGACTGAAAATAGAGTCAGCGCATTTACGCAGCCCGAAATTGAACACCGTTGGGCGTCAGCTTCACAACAATCCAATAATACGCATACAATTCCAGAGCCTGATGAGGCCGTGCCAGTCGTGGATAATGGCTATCAACCTCAGTTTACACAAGAGCAAGAAGACTTTGAGCCCAAAATTGATTTAAGAAAAGAGTTCTCTGTGCTGGATAGTTTTACCCCTGTTGATGATTTGGTTGACAACGAGCCAGCTGACCCATTATTTATGCCGTCATTTAGCGCAACTTCTGTTACAGCAGGTACCCAACAAAATAATATCGCTGAAGGGCTTGCTAGCTCACCATCAGTAACACAAGCTTTTGCGCAGCCACAGCAGCCACAGCAGCCACAGCAGCCACAGCAGCCACAGCAGCCACAGCAGCCACAGCAGCCACAGCAGCCACAGCAGCCACAGCAAGATAGCTTATTCCACCCGTTCTTAGTGCGTAATGACCAACCATTACCAAAACCAACAACGCCAATGCCGTCTCTTGATTTGCTGGCAAGTCCGCCAGCACAAGAAGAGCCAGTGGATATGTTCAAACTAGAACAAACAGCAAGGTTGATTGAAGCAAGGCTTAATGATTACCGCGTTAAAGCTGAAGTGGTTGGTTTTTCTCCAGGCCCTGTCATTACTCGGTTTGAACTTGACCTCGCACCGGGAGTAAAAGCTGCACGGATATCCACATTGTCACGTGACCTTGCTCGTTCGTTATCAACCGTAGCCGTACGTGTTGTAGAAGTGATACCGGGTAAACCTTATGTAGGCCTCGAACTCCCTAATGAGAAACGGCAAACCGTTTACCTAAGTGAAGTCTTAGACTGCGATGATTTCCGCAAAAATCCATCTCCCCTCACTATTGTACTGGGTAAAGATATTGAAGGTGACCCTGTTGTTGCGGATTTAGCGAAAATGCCTCATTTACTCGTTGCGGGGACAACCGGCTCTGGTAAGTCGGTTGGGGTGAATGCAATGATCCTCAGTATCTTGTATAAAGCCAAACCCGAAGATGTTCGCTTTATCATGATTGACCCGAAAATGCTGGAGTTATCCATTTATGAAGGTATTCCGCATCTATTGACTGAAGTGGTTACTGACATGAAAGATGCGGCGAATGCCTTGCGCTGGTGCGTGAATGAAATGGAACGCCGTTATAAACTCATGTCTGCATTAGGGGTACGTAACCTAGCGGGTTATAACGACCGCATTAAAGCAGCAGAAGAAATGGGGCGGCCAATTCCTGATCCACATTGGAAACCCGGTGATAGCATGGATGTAGAACACCCAATGCTGAAAAAAGAACCTTACATTGTTGTCATGGTTGATGAATTTGCCGATTTAATGATGACAGCAGGTAAAAAAGTGGAAGAGTTAATTGCACGGTTGGCACAAAAAGCACGTGCCGCGGGCATTCATTTAGTATTGGCAACTCAACGGCCATCGGTTGATATCATTACTGGACTAATCAAAGCAAATATTCCAACGCGGATTGCATTTACGGTATCCAGTAAAATTGACTCGCGCACGATCCTTGACCAAGGCGGCGCGGAATCTTTACTAGGCATGGGGGATATGCTGTATTTACCACCAAACTCTTCAATTCCTGTGCGTGTACACGGTGCTTTTGTTCGTGACCAAGAGGTTCATGCAGTTGTGAATGATTGGAAAGCTCGCGGTAAACCACAATATATTGATAGCATCACGACCTGTAGTGACGATAGCGAAGGTGGTGGTTATGATAGCGGAGGTGAAGAGCTTGACCCACTGTTTGACCAGGCAGTTGAGTTTGTTGTTGAGAAACAACGCGTTTCCATTTCTGGGGTTCAACGCCAATTTAGGATAGGTTATAACCGTGCTGCAAGGATTGTTGAGCAAATGGAGCTCCAAGGTATTGTCAGTGAGCAAGGGCACAATGGTAACCGTGAAGTTCTTGCTCCTCCGTCAATGGGACATTAATAATTTAGTGTGCTAATTGCTGGTTTAATTTAAGGGGTGTATAAAGACGTAACACCTCTTATGGTAATAATTTTAAGGTCTCTCATCGATGAAAAAAATGATGTTATTGGGTGCGTTAGCCCTGAGTTTACATATTGGCCAAGTATTGGCGGACGCGAGCCAAGACCTTCAAGAACGTTTGAATAAGGTCAATAGCTTCCAAGCTAGCTTCTCGCAAAAGGTGACGAGTCCTGAAGGGGATTTGGTTCAAGAAGGTGTTGGGGATTTATGGCTTGAGCGCCCAAATTTATTTAATTGGAACATGACATCACCTGATGAAAGCGTATTGGTGTCAGATGGTAAAGATTTGTGGTTTTATAACCCGTTCGTAGAACAAGTGACGGTGACTAATTTAGCGGATGCTACGCAGGATACGCCATTTCTACTAATTACACGTAACGACCCGAAAGATTGGAAACAGTACTCAATCATTCAGCAGGGAAATACGTTTGATTTAAAACCAAAACAAACTAATGGGACTCTAAAACGTTTCTCCATTACGGTTTCTCCCGAAGGGACGATTGAGCAGTTTTCAGCGGTTGAACAAGATGGCCAAACCAGTGCTTATAAATTAAAAGAGCAAAAAAATGGTCGCGTTGATGCGAGTAAATTCAAGTTTACAGTACCAAAAGGCGTCACTTTAGATGACCAGCGTTCAAATGCTAAATAAGCTTGATTAGAGAAAATATGAGCCAGCAGTATTCATACTTGCTGGTTAATATAAGATATTTTAAGAAGTAAAAAAGAGGATATAGTGGGTAACCTGTCTCTTGATTTTTCGCAGAATGAATTTCAACCTTTAGCAGCAAGAATGCGGCCTGAAACCCTTGAACAGTATATTGGCCAAAAGCATTTATTGGCTGAGGGGAAACCGTTGCCACGTGCGATTAAAGCGGGTCATCTGCACTCCATGATTTTATGGGGGCCCCCTGGAACAGGTAAAACAACCCTTGCCGAAATTATTGGTAATTATGCACAAGCCGATATTGAACGTATTTCAGCAGTTACTTCTGGTATTAAGGAAATTCGAGAATCCATCGAAAAAGCCCGGCAAAATCGCAGCGCGGGGCGGAGAACCATTTTATTTGTCGATGAGGTTCATCGTTTTAATAAAAGCCAGCAAGATGCATTTTTACCGCATATAGAAGATGGCACGATTACATTTATTGGTGCAACAACTGAAAACCCATCATTTGAATTAAATTCCGCGTTGTTATCACGTGCTAGGGTGTATTTGCTTAAATCCCTTGAAGAAAATGATATTGAACAGGTCTTGTTACAAGCACTGGCAGATTCATCTCGTGGCCTTGGTGGGCAAAATATTGTTCTGCCTGATAACACGCGCAAAATGGTCGCTCAGTTGGTTAATGGGGATGCTAGGCGTTCATTAAATCTCCTGGAAATGATGGCAGATATGGCAGAGGCTGATAGCCAAGGGCAGCGTATTTTAACCGCTGATCTGTTAAAAGAAGTTAGCGGTGAACGTACTGCACGGTTTGATAACAAAGGCGACCGTTATTACGACTTAATCTCTGCTCTGCATAAGTCGATTAGAGGCTCAGCACCAGATGCTGCACTGTATTGGTTTGCAAGGATTATTACTGCGGGTGGTGACCCTCTGTATGTTGCCCGTCGGCTACTTGCAATTGCATCAGAAGATGTGGGTAATGCGGATCCTCGTGCGATGCAAGTCGCCATTTCAGCTTGGGATTGCTTCACGCGAGTGGGGCCAGCCGAAGGCGAGCGTGCAATTGCCCAAGCTATTGTTTATTTAGCTTGTGCGCCGAAAAGTAACGCGGTTTATACCGCCTATAAAGCAGCGATTAAAGATGCACAAATGCAACCAGACTACGATGTGCCAGAACATCTTCGAAATGCCCCAACTAAACTATTAAAAGAAATGGGTGCAGGGAAAGAATATCGTTATGCACATGATGAACCTAACGCATATGCTGCGGGGGAAAATTATTTTCCTGAACCTATGCAAACAACACGTTATTACTACCCTACGAAACGGGGCCAAGAAGGCAAGTTTGCTGAAAAATTAGACTGGTTAGCCCAACAGGATCAAATTAGCACCACAAAACGCTATCGCTAAACTAGGCAATGCGGTAAGGTTATATAGCGAAATACTTTACTTTATTTGTTGTGCTGGAATGCACCTCAAAAAGTATCATTAATTACTAACAATAATCACAGGATAAGCATGCTCGATCCCAATTTACTGCGTACGGAGCTAGACGCGGTTGCTGAAAAACTGGCTCGCAGGGGTTTTACCCTTGATGTGGAAAAGCTGCGTGAATTAGAAGAACGCCGCAAAGTTTTACAAGTTGAAACTGAAACCCTGCAAGCAGACCGTAATTCGCGATCGAAAACTATTGGTGCGGCGAAGGCACGTGGTGAAGATATCGAACCATTACGTCTGGAAGTTAACCAATTAGGCGAAAAATTGGATTCTGCAAAAGCAGAGCTAGATAAGCTGCAACAAGAGATCCGTGATATTGCCTTGAGTATCCCGAACATCCCTGATGACCAAGTACCTGATGGTAAAGATGATTCTGACAACGTTGAAGTTGCTCGTTGGGGTGAACCTCGCCAGTATGACTTCGAAGTTAAAGACCATGTTAGCCTTGGTGAGTTATCTGGTGGCTTAGACTTCCCTGCTGCGGTAAAACTGACAGGAGCACGTTTTGTTGTCATGAAAGGGCAAATTGCTCGCATGCATCGTGCCTTGGCTCAATTTATGCTTGACTTACATACTGAACAACATGGTTACCAAGAGTTGTATGTTCCATATTTAGTCAACCATGACACACTGTACGGAACTGGCCAATTACCAAAGTTTGGTGAAGATTTGTTCCATACTAAACCACTGGAAGAAGAAGCAGACAGCAGTACTTATGCGTTGATCCCAACCGCAGAAGTTCCAGTGACTAACTTGGTTCGTGATGAAATTTTAGATGAAGACTCACTTCCTCTGAAAATGACGGCACATACGCCTTGTTTCCGTTCTGAAGCAGGGTCTTATGGCCGTGATACACGCGGTTTGATCCGTATGCATCAGTTCGACAAAGTTGAGTTAGTACAAATCGTTCATCCAGAAAAATCTATGGATGCATTGGAAGAGCTGACTGGTCATGCAGAAAAAGTATTACAATTACTGAACTTGCCTTATCGTAAAGTGATTTTGTGCACCGGTGATATTGGTTTTGGTTCACGTAAAACCTATGACTTAGAAGTGTGGTTACCAGCGCAAAATACTTATCGTGAAATTTCATCTTGTTCAAACATGTGGGACTTCCAAGCGCGTCGTATGCAAGCGCGTTTCCGCGGTAAGAGTGATAAGAAAACACAACTTGTTCATACCCTGAATGGTTCTGGTTTAGCTGTTGGTCGTACATTGGTGGCGATTTTAGAAAACTACCAATTAGCTGATGGTCGTATTGAAGTTCCAGAAGTATTGCGCCCATATATGAAAGGGCTAGAGTTCATCGGTTAATTTCCGTTACTCTTTCAAACATAAAGCGCGACTGACGACAGTCGCGTTTTTTTTGTGTAAATTTAAAGTGTTCTGGAAAAAGCATCCTCAGGTTAAACCTGATCCCCCCTCAATATTTTCCAAATAGCAGCATTCAATGTATGACATTAATCTACGGTAAAATAAATTTATCGGAGTGATATTGATGGGTGTAATTATTGGTGTTTTCTTATTAGCAGGTATTGTAAAAGGGGTGATCGGGCTAGGCCTACCAACAATCGCGATGGGGTTATTAAGCACATCAATGGAGCCTGCTGCAGCTGCGAGCTTATTAATTATTCCATCGTTAATTACTAATATATGGCAATTATTGATTGGCCCACAATTTATGGCACTAATCAAACGGCTCAGTGGTTTTATTATTGGGGTCATGCTTGGCACATTATTCAGTTTTTTACCTTCTTTAACCTCGGCATCTCGTTGGACACTACCTACACTGGGTATCGTGCTTATTATCTATGGAATTTGGGGCTTAATTGCTAAAAAAACGCCATCTTTCGAGAAACATGAAACATGGCTTTCGCCAACAGTGGGTTATATTACAGGTGTAATTACAGCAGCTACAGGAGTATTTGTTATTCCAGCAGTTCCTTATTTGCAAACCTTAAAATTAAATAAAGATGAGCTTATTCAGGCTCTAGGGTTAGCATTTACCGCATCAACAGTTGCATTAGCCATCAAGTTATCCATTGACCATCAACAATATGATATTAATTGGAGTTTATCTGCCTTTGCCTTAATACCTGCTATTGGTGGAATGTACCTTGGTCAATATTTACGCAAGATTATTAGCGAGAAATTATTCCGTCGTTGCTTTTTTATTGGGTTAATCGGATTAGGTATTTACATGACGGCAAAACTAGCTTTCAGATGACCAGTTAATTAAAAAATGAATAAACTCGTTGGTATAATCAGGTAATTGGCTGAAATCTCGTGCGCAGATAACTAATTTTCGGCATGCCCAATCTTCGGTCAATTGCAGTATTTTACTAGTAGAAAATTGACTACGCTGTGCCGCTTGTTTGGGAATAATAGCAATGCCAATTCCATCGTTAACCCCTTGCATTACCGCATCTAGTGTTGGCATGCGTACCCGGTAGTTGAGCCGCTTGCCTTGCTGTTTGGCGTTATTATCAATATGCTTTTGTAATGGGTTATCTTCCATTAAACCAATAAATTCAGCATCAATAATATCAGAAAATAGAACGCTTTTTTGGCTTACCCAAAGGCTATCTTTATGGGCAAAAACGACTAATTCATCTGAGCTGAATGGCCGAATATCCAGACCAGTGAGGTCAGTAGAATCTGTGATAATACCAATATCTGCAATTTTATTTTTGATGGCAGTGACGATATTAGCACTTGGCATTTCTTTCACAGATACAGACATAGTGGGTTGTTGTCGTAAATAAGCGCTAACACGGGCGGGTAAAAATTCCATTTGAGCTGAAGTATTACAAAGAATATTAATATGCCCACGCAGGTGTCGACTATATTTTCGCAGTTCATCTTGCATTAATTCAATTTGCTGCAAAATTGTTTTCGCATGCTCAATAAATGCATGACCTGCATTCGATAATGAAACCCCTTTCACTGAACGAATAAATATATCGATGTTTAATTCATTTTCTAACCCACGTATTCGTTCACTTGCAGATTGCAGTGTAAGATAAGTTAGTTTCGCTCCTTGGGTGATGCTTCCTGCATTGGCGACATTAACACACAGTTTTAAATCAGTGGTATCGAAATACATGGAAAACAACTCCAAATTATGAAAAGAAGAGGGAAATTATCATTTAAAGGAATATATGTGAATTTTTTCGGAATAGCAAAAAGGAAAGCAATTGCTTTCCTTTTTTTAGATTTAATGATTTAACAAAGTCGTCAAATCATTAGATTTTGGTTTATTTTACTTGTGAGAAAAACAGGCTGCGATAGCTGCTGTAATAGCAAACATACATAATTGGCATAGAAACTAATAAACCTAAACCTAATGGGATAACTGAAATTATCATTAAGATTGATAAAACGATAAAGAACAGGATACCTGGTAGGAGGTTTTTCTTAACAGCTTGTAAGCTTGCTGAGATTGCAGCGCCAACAGTGAAGTCATGGTTCATCACTAATGCAGGAGCAAACCAAGTTAAGGCTGTACCCACTAATGCTGCAATGGCCATTATGATGATTGCAAAGAAGAATGTACCTGAAGACGCAAGGATAGCCGCGTCAGATGGCGAACCGTATTGGTTGCTTTCCATCAGTAAACCGAACATTGCAGAACCACCGATAATAAATGCGATGATCATTCCTACTAAGTTAGCAGCAAAGTTGATGGCTCCAACGGCAAATAGGGTACCAAATTTATTTTGGAAGCCTGCAAATAATAAGCCGATTTCTGCTTGGCCTGTTTTACGTTGATTTTCACTGATAGCAATAATACCACCGATAAAAATAGGTGTAATAAAAGTAATCAGTAAGTTCAAGAATGGGATCATTGAAATGATAAAGATCACCGCAAACAGAACGATGTTAATTAGGATCCACATTCCCAGTTTTTCTTTAACGAGAGACCATGATTGGCTGATCCAGTTAACACCTTCACCTGCATCTACTGCGCGAGGTTCTGCGTGAAAAACGAATGTATCGGCTTGAGTTTGTGCGTTAATTGTAGGTGCAGGATTGTTATCTGCACTGAAGTTTTCATTATTCATGATAAAAAAGGAACCTGTTAGTCGTAGTGAATTAGCGATATATTATTATTAATAAGTTTTTTGAGCTTATACTCATTCTTGTAACTTATCGGCAGTAGTATGCAGCTAAGTTAGCTTATTATAAAGCAGACTATTCTGGTAAGATATTTTTGATTAAAATTTTCTTGTATAAAATATTTTCTATCAAAATAAGAAGGTTATCTATTCCTTAATGTACTGAATAAAATACGAATATTTAGTATATTTAGTGAAAAAAACTATTTTTTGGTTCTATCAACAAGGTTAAATCGTCAATTAAATAATCACGATTCATAATAATTAAGTAAGATTTTATTTAATTTAAAAGCTAAATAAGTGATATTGGGTAAGCATCCAGCGGCTTAATTTCTTTAAGTACAAACATACTTTGCATTTCTTTGATACCCGGTAACCGGCGAATAACCGTCATAGCAAAGTCGGCATAGGAGTCTAAATCATGGGATACAACCTGTAATAAAAAGTCAGTATCACCACCAATACTGTAGCAAGCGACGACATTTTCTAGCTCAGTCACTTCTTGTTCAAATTTTTGTGCTTCAGCCTCGCTATCACTATCAATAATGACGCGAACAAAAACCATCACACCTAAGCCAATCTTTTTACGATTGAGAATGGCGCGATATCCTTGAATAATATTTTCTTCTTCTAATTTTTTAACCCTTCGCCAACAGGGAGAGGCTGACATGCCTACTTTTTCGGCAAGCACTTGGTTAGTTATTCGAGCGTCATCTTGTAGTAATTTTAGTATTTTTATTTCTGTCTTATCTATTGCCATAAATGAAAATCTCTACCTTAAAAATGCTTTAAATGGGATAAATTTACCTAAATCTTAGCGTGTAATGACTGAGTTAGAAAGCCTATTTCTTTCTTTAAATGCCATAATTATTGGGAAATTGAATACACATAAAATCATAGGGGACAGGAATGATATTTAATCCAGCTGAGCATCGTTGCGCTATCGTCGTTAATCAGGATTTATCTAACGGGTTGGCAATGAATGCCGCTAGTGTGATTGGCGTGAGTTTAGGAAATAAAGTTAACAATATAGTAGGGGAAGATTTGAACAGTGCGGATAATATCAATTATCCCGGTGTGATTTATGCGCCATTACCGATTTTAAAATCACCGGAGCAGTATATTAAAGAGATTGAAGTGGCTGCATTAAAGGTAAATGAAATATACATTATTCCTTTTAGCTTATTGGCACAATCGTGCCGGACTTATGATGAGTATCAGCAAAAATTATTAGAACACGAATATAAAAATATTCAGTTAGCTGGTATTGGGTTGGTAGGAAATAAAAAGGCGGTGACGCAGCTTATTGGCCACTTACCTTTGTTTAGATAGGAATAATGGCAGATAAAGCAGAGGCTCTATAAAGAGCCTCAAATTGGTTAGTACATTACTTTGTGACCATAACTTTCTAGAATACTTTTAACTCGTTCCATCACTTCTTTTGATGGTGGTCTAACGCCATCTAGTTTGTATTCTTCACCCATGGTTTCCCATTTGTGTTTACCGAGTTCGTGGTAGGGCAGTAATTCGATTTTTTCGATATTGCTCATATCTTTGGTAAACTCGCCCAGTAAATGTACTGAATGGTCATCATCACTCCAACCCGGCACGACAACATAGCGTACCCAAGTTTTCTGGTTGCGTTTGGCAAGGTAACGAGCAAATTCCAAAGTACGATGGTTAGAAACACCCACTAATTTTTGATGAATTTCATCATCGATTTGCTTTAAATCTAACATCACTAAGTCAGTGACATCCATCAGTTCATCAATCACTGGGTCGTAGCGGCGCACGAATCCATTGGTATCAAGGCAAGTATGAATATTTTCTTTTTTACAGGCACGGAACCAGTCACGTACAAATTCAGCTTGTAAGATAGCTTCTCCGCCTGAGGCGGTAACACCTCCGCCAGTCGCATTCATAAAGTGGCGATAGGTTACGGCTTCTTTCATTAATTCTTCAACGGTAACAATGTTGCCACCGTGGGTATCCCAAGTATCGCGGTTATGGCAATACAAGCAGCGCATTAAGCAGCCTTGGAAAAATACAATAAAACGGATCCCAGGACCATCAACGGTTCCGCATGATTCAAACGAATGAATACGGCCGAGTGTGGTTGGGGTTTCTGTCACATTAGTCGTCGCTATTGTTTTGGTTTTAGTATCATCGATAGACATAGCAGGCACTCCAAAATATCCTTCATACCGCAAACTTTAGAGCAAAAATATCGTTGCTGGTATAGATAAAAAGCCCCCGTGAGGGGGCTCAGACTGCTGACAAACATATTATGTTTGGCGGCAAGTTTAATAGGTTTTGAAAATAAACTAGGAAAATCAATTTATTGATTTTCGGCTGATAACACAAAGCGGGAAAAACCACGTTTTTATCCCGCTTTGTCAACAACCTCAGACCCCGTAAAGCGGGGTCTTTAATTTACTTTATTTTAATGAGCTAATTATTACATTGTACTGGTGAAAGTACGAGTAATAACGTCTTGCTGTTGTTCTTTAGTCAGTGAGTTGAAACGTACAGCATAACCAGATACACGGATAGTCAGTTGTGGGTACTTCTCTGGGTTTTCCATTGCATCTAACAGCATTTCACGGTTCATAACGTTAACGTTCAGATGCTGGCCGCCTTCGATAGACGCTTCGTGGTGGAAGTAACCATCCATCAGACCCGCTAAGTTCGTTTTACGAACATCATCATCTTTACCTAACGCATTTGGTACGATAGAGAAAGTATAAGAAATACCATCTTTCGCGTAAGCAAATGGCAGTTTAGCAACAGAAGTCAGTGAAGCTACCGCACCTTTTTGGTCACGACCGTGCATTGGGTTTGCACCTGGTCCGAATGGTGCACCTGCACGACGGCCATCTGGTGTATTACCTGTTTTCTTACCATACACTACGTTAGAGGTGATGGTCAGGATTGACTGAGTTGGTACCGCGTTACGGTAAGTAGGCAGTTTCTGAATTTTCTTCATGAAACGTTCAACTAAGTCACACGCGATATCATCTACACGAGAGTCGTTGTTACCAAATTGTGGATATTCACCTTCGATTTCGAAGTCGATAGCGATACCGTCTTCATCACGAATTGGTTTAACTTTCGCATATTTGATTGCAGACAGTGAGTCAGCAGCAACAGATAGACCCGCAATACCACAAGCCATGGTGCGATAAACATCACGGTCATGTAACGCCATCAGCGAAGCTTCATAGCTGTATTTATCGTGCATGAAGTGGATGCAGTTCAGTGCAGTGACGTACTGAGTTGCTAACCAATCCATGAAGTGGTCCATTTGGTTCATCACAGTATCGAAATCTAAGATCTCGTCCATGATTGGTGCATGTTTAGGACCAACTTGCATTTTCAGTTTTTCATCAACACCACCGTTGATGGTATACAGCATGGTTTTCGCTAAGTTTGCGCGAGCACCGAAGAACTGCATTTGTTTACCAACAATCATTGGGCTGACGCAACATGCAATTGCGTAGTCATCGTTATTGAAGTCTGGACGCATCAGGTCATCATTTTCATACTGAACTGATGAGGTATCGATAGACACTTTAGCTGCGAATTTTTTGAAATTCATTGGCAGTTTTTCTGACCACAGGATAGTCATGTTTGGCTCAGGAGATGGGCCCATGGTATACAGTGTGTTCAGGAAACGGAATGTGCTTTTCGTTACCAGAGTACGGCCATCAAGGCCCATACCTGCTAATGATTCAGTTGCCCAGATTGGGTCACCAGAGAACAGCTCATCGTATTCAGGAGTACGTAAGAAACGTACCATACGCAGTTTCATGACTAAGTGGTCAATCAATTCTTGCGCTTGTTGTTCGGTGATTTTACCTGCTTCTAAGTCACGTTGGATATACACGTCTAAGAAGGTAGAAACACGACCAAATGACATTGCAGCACCGTTTTGTGATTTAACAGCGGCTAAGTAACCGAAGTAAGTCCACTGTACTGCTTCTTGTGCGTTTGTTGCTGGTGCAGAAATATCGTAACCGTATTTTGCAGCCATTTCTTTCATTTGACCCAATGCACGGTGCTGTTCAGCAATTTCTTCGCGCAGTTGGATAGTCATTTGTAGGTCTTCACCTTTTTCTAATCTTTCTTGCAAAGAGGTGAATTGGTTAAATTTGTCTTTCATCAGGAAATCAATACCGTACAGTGCAACACGACGGTAGTCACCGATGATACGACCACGACCATATGCATCAGGTAGACCAGTCAAGATACCTGATTTACGGCATTTTAAGATGTCTGGCGTGTAAACGTCGAAAACACCTTGGTTGTGAGTTTTACGGTATTCAGTGAAGATTTTTTTGATTTCTGGGTCTAAAGTACGGTCGTAAGCTTTGCATGAGCCTTCAACCATTTTGATACCACCGAACGGGATAAGACCACGTTTCAGAGGTGCGTCAGTTTGCAAGCCAACGACTTTTTCTAATTCTTTAGTAATGTAACCTGCATCATGAGAAGTGATGGTTGAAGCGACATCAGTGTCAAAATCAACTGGCGCATGAGTGCGGTTTTCGATTTTGATCCCTTCCATGACTTTATCCCACAACGTGTCAGTTGCTGGAGTAGAGCCTGCTAAGAAAGATTCATCACCTTCATATGGAGTGTAGTTTTTCTGGATGAAGTCACGTACGTTGACGTTATTCTGCCAGTCACCTTGGTTAAAACCTTGCCATGCTAAAGCGAATTTTTCATTTAACTCGGACATGATACTTTTACCTTTTAACAATGGATCTTTTAGGGATCTTAATAAATCTTTTCGTGTGTGTCAGTGGCTATTAATGTTTTTGGCCACTACGTAAATGCATAAACCAATAAATGAGGCCGACTAAAATCGCACCGCCAATAATATTTCCGATAGTGACTGGAATTAAGTTATCTGTAATAAAGTTACCAACCGTTAGGTGTGAAAATTGGTCAGGAGACATATTTATTTGAGACCAATATTCAGCGGGGGCGAACTCTTTAATCATAATGCCTAACGGGATCATGAACATGTTTGCGATACTATGCTCAAAACCGCTCGCTACGAACATCGCGACAGGTAACACTAGAACGACCAGTTTATCAGTTAAACTACGGCCGGAGTAACTCATCCAAACCGCAAGGCAAACCATTAAGTTTGCTAAAATTCCTAATGTAACCGCTTCAATAAAGGTATGGTGTAATTTATGGCTGGTGGTTTGTAATACATTTAACCCCCATTGACCATTGGCTGCGGTGTATTGTCCTGCAAACCAAATCAGTGCAACAAAGAATAACGCACCAATTAAGTTACCAATATAGACATTAAACCAGTTACGGAACATTTGCCCCCAAGTAATTCTTCCTGTGGCTTTTGAGACGATAGTGAGTACGGTGGAGGTGAAAAGATCTGCGCCACATACAACCACTAACATCAGACCTAAGGAGAAACAAATCCCGCCAATAAGTTTAGTGAAACCATAAGGCGCTTCAGCTGCCCCGGTTGTTGCTGTGATATAGAATACAAACGCGATAGAGATAAAAATACCGGCAGTGAATGCTGACAAGTAAGTAATTGCAGGATGTTTATTTGCCTTATAAAAAGAGGCATCATCTGCGACTTGCGCCATTACAGCAGGTGGCAATAAATTAAAAGGGTTGTCAGCTTTCATACCAACACTCTCTTACAAAGTTGATTAATTATAGCACGCAATAATAGTAACAAAGGGGTGAATTGATAAATTTGATATGGATCATGAACTCTCTAGAGAGAGCGGTGAAAATGGTTAGTAAATTGTTAAATTTGAATCTATCTTGTTGATATATAAGGTATAAATATTTTTTAAAATTTATTAAAAATTTTTATAAAGTCAGTTTTGAGCATTAAAATAAGTAAAAATATACGCGTAAATGTTAACTATTTAAGATGAATATGATCCTTTTGGCATATAATTTAACTTATGTTTGCATAATACCCTATTTAATTCGGGGGGATTCCGATATATATTCCTTAACCAAACCTTATTTCTGCAATATTTATCTAACAATAATGTAAATAATAAAAGATTCGTATAAATGAATCTACAAATGAAAGTGATATATGTTAACTAATCAAACAGCTTTTAATGTTATGGCTAGGTATAAAACTCAATATCTTCGAGTGTATTCAATTCTTGCTCAATACGTTCACGACTTGCTAAAAGTGTTTTGATGACTTGGTTCACTTTGGATTCATCAATGCGGAAAGTTGGGATAGACACACTAATTGCAGCTATGATTTTATCTCGCTGACGCAATGCAACAGCATAGCAGGTCGTTTCTTCATTTATTTCTTTATTATCAATGGCATAATTATTTTCACGAACTGCGTTAAGCTGTAGGCGCAGTTCAGCCAAAGTTTGCACACTGTATTGGGTTAACGGGGTAAAACCTGAAGGATAAAGCTCGGAAATTTGTTGGTCACTGTAGTTAAAAATCATGGCCTTACCAAGTGCCGAGTAAATAGCAGGCAAACGAGTACCAATATTAGAGATTAATTGGACCTTTTGGGCTGATTGGACTTTATCAATGTATAGTACATCGGCACCGTCTAAAATCCCCATTTGGCACACTTCATTGCATTCATCAACAATATGTACCATTTCCCGATGAACCATTTTTAGCCAATAGGATTTTTCGAAAAATGAGCGGGAAAGGAGTGAGCAGGCGATACCTAAATAATACAGCTGGCTATTGTCATCATAATTAATATATCGATGTTCAACCAACGTTTTTAAGATAGGATAAATAGTCCCCTTTAAGATTTGTGTTTTATCAGAAAGTTGTGTCAAAGAAAGCCCAGTATTTTCAGCCGATAAAACTTGCAGTATTTCTAATACCCGAATTGTCGGCATGTGCCCCGTAGACATTAAACCACCTCACTGATTAATTTTGTCGCTATTCTAGGTTTAAAATACCACTATGTAAATCATCTCAGGAATACGTTTAATCTCAAATTGGTCATACCTGTTAATGGCTCAAGTCGCAATAAAGACGTGACTCTGTTCAAAATTTAGTAATAAAAAAATCATTTTTTAGCCAGTCTAATTGCTATTTCTTTTCTTTAAATTCTTTTTAATCAAATGATTATGTGAGATTTATATATAAATTGGATGAATTTGACTCAATCCATAATTCATGATTTCTTGTTTATTGTTTTTATTTATGAATGCAGTTTGTATATATGAATAATAATAGGTAAGGAGATTACCGGTATGGAAAGTCGTTATATCACTCCAGTAGTGACCATCTTTGATGACAAAGGTCGAGTGGATATAGAACAAAACATACGTGTTTATGATTCATTGAAAGGCAAAGTCTCCGGTTTTGTCACAATGGGAAGCACGGGGGAATTTTTTGCGCTTAATATGCAGAGCTCAAAAACACTAATCGACCTATGTAGTCGTTACCCAAAGGAGGAAATGCGTGTTTATGCAGGAGCAAGCCGCCTTGATGTGCAAGAGTCGGTTGAATTGGCTAACTATGCATATGAAAAAGGAATCGATGGGGTGATGATCATTAGCCCATATTATTTTCCGCTGGATGATGAAGGTGTTTTCCGTTTTTACAGCACGATAGCAGCCAAAACATCTGCTAACATTTTCATTTATAACTTCCCTGAACGAACAGGTTATTCTGTCTCTCCAGATGTTTGCCTACGTTTAGCGGATAAATATCCCAATATCATCGGGTTGAAAGATACCATTCCTGACACGACTCATACCGCCCAAGTGATTGAAACGGTGAAAACCCGCTTACCTCATTTTGAGGTATATGCAGGTTACGATAATAACTTTGCTCATGTGGTTTTATCGGGGGGAAATGGTTGCATTGGTGGGCTTTCAAATATTGTTCCACAGTTTTTTGCATCGTGGATGCAGGCGTTTATCCAGGGTGATTTAGCATTAGTGGCAAAACACCAACAACGAGTAGACCAATTGATGGCTATATATGGTGTCAATGCACCATTTATCCCAACCTTTAAAAAAGCATTGCAGCTAAAAGGTGTGGTTAATTCAGACTATTGTACAGCGCCATTTATTGGCTTGAACAATATACAGATTGAGCAACTTCAGCAGTTATTAACCCTTGCTGATTTACCGCTCTGACCTTTCCTGAATCAAACACAATAGAACATCTTACCAACAGGGAAAAATATCATGGCGACAACGAAAGCTTATAACAATCCTGTTTTAAATTCTGCGATAGCCAAATCGTGGAAACGTTTAGTACCTCTGATGTTTATTTTGTATTTTGTTGCATTTATTGACCGTGTGAATGTCGGTTTTGCTAAAGATGCGATGCAAGTCGACATTGGTTTATCCGATTCTGCTTTTGCTTTTGGTGCAGGTATTTTCTTTGCGGCATATGCGTTATTTGGTATTCCCGCTAACTTAATTTTAAACAAAATAGGGGCGCAAAAATGGCTAAGTATTACGACAGTTATCTGGGGCGTTCTGTCTGCAATGACAGGTTTTGTCACCAATGAGACGCAATTTATTATTTTACGTTTCTTACTTGGGTTAGGAGAGGCGGGTTTCTATCCAGGAATTCTATTATTAGCTTCCATTTATTTCCCCAATAATGTACGCGGGTCTGTAATTGGAATCTTTGTTTTAGGCGTACCTTTGGCGTTGACTCTGGGCTCGCCATTATCTGGCGCGTTACTGGAATTGCATGGTTGGTTAGGTCGGCCGGGCTGGTTCTGGATGTTTGTCATTGAAGGCCTTCCCGCTGTTGTGATTGGTATTTTTGCCTTCTTTTATTTGGATGATAGCCCTGAAAAAGCCCGTTTTTTAACCGAAGAAGAGAAAAAAGCCCTAACTGAACAATTAGCTAAAGAAAATGCAAAAACTGAAACCACATCAGTATTATCTGCACTAAAAAATATCAAAGTTTGGCACCTTGCACTGATTTACGGCACGATCCAAATTTCAGTATACGGTTTGATGTTCTTTCTGCCTTCCCAAGTGGCGTCCTTAATGGGGGAAAGTTTAGGCTTTAAACAATCCTTAGTTGCTGCCATACCTTGGGCTTGTTCTGCATTCGGGGTGTATTACATTCCTCGTTTTGCTGACCGCCATCCAACTCGTCGCATCGAAATCTCAGTGCTGTGTATGTTAGCCGCAGCATTAGGTTTGGCACTGTCAGCATTTGCGAGCCCTGTTTTTGCTATTGCAGCATTATGTTTAAGCGCTGTTGGTTTTTTATCCGTTCAACCAGTATTTTGGACGTTTCCACCTCAGTTATTAAGTGGCCCTGCATTAGCAGCAGGAATTGGTTTCTGTACCACCATGGGGGCATTCTGTTCATTCCTCGCACCAATCATTCGCGTGGAAGTCGATAAAATGATGAATAGCAATACCGCAGGTATCGTGACATTAGCGGTGATCACCGTCGGTTGTGCCGTTTTAATCGCATTACTTAAAAAAAACACTCATAACAACAACCTCAAAGCATTGTCATCTAACTAATGACAATTTTTAGGAAGGTGTGACATGCAAAAAATTCTCAAAATTGATGAGAGCGACAACCTAATTGTTGCTTTGAAAGACCTGCAAGCAGGAGATATCTACCACTGGGGAAGTGAAGAAGTGACCCTAGTGACCGATGTGAAAGCAAAACACAAGTTCGCCATGGAAGCGATACCCGTTGATGGCAGTGTTTCGATGTATGGTACTGCAGTAGGAAAAGCCACAAAGCCAATCGCAAAAGGTGAAGTTATCACAGTCGATAATATTCGCCACTATGCAGCTCCGGTTTCTTTAGAGCAAGATGCGCCATATGAGTGGAATGCGCCAGATGTATCGGTATATCAAGGACGTACATTTAAAGGCTATATACGTGAAGATGGGCGAGTGGGAACTGCAAACTATTGGTTAATCTTTCCATTAGTATTTTGTGAAAACCGCAATGTAACAAAGCTCACTGATGCCTTAAATGAAGCATTAGGTTATACCAATAATAGTTTGAAAAACTTTGCGTTAGATTTAACCGCAGGCGAGCAAAGGGAAGCCGCAAAGCCTAAATTATTCCCACATATAGAAGGCGTGCGTTGCATTACGGTCACGAGTGGTTGTGGTGGGGCGACTTCTGACAGTAAGACAATGTGTGATGTGCTTGCTGCCTATGCAGATCACCCTAATGTGATTGGTATTACGGTGTTTAGTTTGGGCTGCGAAAAAGCACAGCGTAAAATGTTTAAAGAGTCACTTGTTGCTCGTAACCCTAATTTTGCTAAACCTGCACTTTACTTTCGCCAGCAAGAGTGGAGTAGCGAAGAAGAAATGATGCAAACAGCATTGAAGCAAACTTATGAGTGCATGAAGGCTGTTAAACCGCAGCCCCGTGTGGATGTTCCGTTGTCTCATTTAAAACTCGGTGTGAAATGTGGCGCTTCTGACGGTTTTTCTGGTATTTCGGGTAACCCTGCGATGGGGCTAGTTTCTGATTGGTTAGTGACCTTAGGGGGCGCATCAGGTTTAGCTGAATTCCCTGAGTTGTGTGGCGCAGAAGGGGATATGGTGAAACGGTGCGTGTCTTTTGAGGATAAGAAAAAATTTTTGGACTTGATGGAGCGTTATGAAAAGACAGCGAATTTCTTTAATACTACGATTGCCGATAACCCGAGCCCCGGTAATATTGCAGATGGACTAATAACAGATGCAATTAAATCGACTGGGGCGGCTAAAAAAGGCGGAACGTCGCCGATTAGTGCGGTGTGTGATTATGCGGAGCCTATGCCTGACAGCGGGTTATCATTAGTTTGCACGCCGGGTAACGATGTTGATGCGGTTACCGGCCTTGTTGCTGCGGGGTGTAATGTGGTTATTTTTTCAACAGGACTTGGAACTCCTACAGGGAACCCGATTGTGCCAGTTTTAAAAATATCGACTAATAGTGCCATTGCAGAGCGTCTGTCAGACATAATTG
Organism: Providencia sp. PROV156; assembly: GCF_028480905.1. Taxonomy (NCBI): domain Bacteria; kingdom Pseudomonadati; phylum Pseudomonadota; class Gammaproteobacteria; order Enterobacterales; family Morganellaceae; genus Providencia; species Providencia sp. PROV156. The sequence continues at coordinate 57,166 of NZ_JAMPPE010000026.1, forward strand.
ATTATGATTGCGGGCCAATTATTGATGGGGTTCCACTACCAACAATTAGTAAAGGGTTATTTGAACGGGTGATTGAAACGGCAAGCGGTGACTATCAGGTTCAAGCGGACCGATTAGAACAGTTTGATTTCTTATTATGGAAACGTTCATTGGATTTATAATTAATATAAACCAATAAATTGTGAAAATGTTGACGGGGTAATCTCCCCGTCAACGATTCAATTCACATTATGCATTATCACGCTTTGCTTTTTGCAGCTTTTCATAAGCTGCCAGCAAGGCTTGGTGCGCAGGAAGTGCTTTCAGTTCTTCGTCAATCGACCACAAACCATAGAAGCATGATTCCCCAGCGATAGCGGCTGATGCAGCATCTACTGCCTCTTGACCATACATACGCACAAAGGCGTTGTAGTATTGCGCAGGGTCACGTTCTTCTTCTTGAGATAACAACAACAGGGTTTGCAAGCAACGATAATAATTTGCGCGCTCGGCAGTAAATACTGAGCTATTGAAGTCTTGTGTCCATTCAACCCAAGCAAGTGCTTGTTCAAGATCACCACCCGCTAGTGCCAACATGGATTTTAACTCACCAATACGCAGGTTACTCCACCCATTGTCTTTACCTACTGCCAAACCAAGTAATTCACGAACACGGGTAAAATCATCTAAACCGTCGTCATCTAATTGCTCGATAAGGGCAAGATAGTCTTGTTTTTCCCATTGGCTATCAGGTAGGTTGATAATGGTGTCGCGTAAATAAGCGCCCATCGCGTTATTGGCGATATGTAAGTCTTCTACTGGGTAAATATCAGACATACCTGGGACTAAAATACGGCAAGCGTAGACACCCAAATGGTTATAATCTGCAATATAGACTTCAGCATCTAATGTATTGAAAATACTAATAAGCGTTGCAAATTCTTCTTGAGTTGTGCCTTTAAAGCTCCAATCTGCAAAGGCATAATCGGCATCATCTTTAAACAAATCCCAGCTAATTAAACCGCTTGAATCAATAAAGTGAGTTTCAAGGTTTGTGTGTTCAGCCACTTCTTCGTCATCAAAGGTCGGTGCATTAAATACATCGAGGTCTTTTAAGCCACGGCCTTGTAGCAATTCGGTGACTGTACGTTCAAGGGCAACACCAAAGTCAGGATGAGCACCAAATGAGGCAAAACAAGTCCCGTTCTGTGGATTGAACAACACCACACAAATTACAGGGTATTGGCCGTCTAGTGATGCGTCATAACAGAAAATTGGAAAACCTTCTTTTTCTAAGGTTTCAACGGCTTCAACTACCGCAGGATAACGAGCCATGACGTCAGCAGGGATAGCCGGTAAGCTAATACTTTCAGCAATGATTTTATTTTTAACAAAGCGTTCAAAGACTTCGGAAAGGCCTTGTACACGCGCTTCGTTGGCGGTATTTCCCGCAGACATTCCGTTGGAAACATATAGGTTGCCAACGATATTCATTGGAATATATACGGTTTGGTTGTCTGATTGGCGGGTAAATGGCAGGGCGCAGATACCACGTTTTTCATTGCCGGATTGTAAGTCAATTAATTGGCTGGCGGCTAAGGCGTTGTCGGGGTCATAAAATTTAATCAAACGATTGTCTAATAACCCTTCAGGTAAACTATCATCTTCGGTTAGTGGAAACCATTTTTCATTAGGGTAATGAACAAAATCCCCTTCAGCGATAGATTTACCAAGATAAAAGTCAGCAAAGAAGTAATTCGTTGATAAACGCTCAAAATACTCACCAAGCGCTGAGGCTAATGCGGCTTTTTTGCTCGCTCCTTTACCATTAGTAAAGCAAAGGGGGCACGCTTTATCGCGGATATGTACAGACCAAACGTTGGGTACAGGGTTTAACCAAGAGGCTTCTTCAATATCAAACCCTAATTTCTTTAATTTGGTTTGAAATGCATCGATGGAATCTTCAAGAGCGGCATCTTTGCCGGGAATAAAAGTTTGGCTCATTGTCAGTCACTTGTGAATAGAGTGTTTCAAACGGCCTATGATACGGATTTTTGTCGCAAGCCTCACGCTTTTTATTTATTCACAGATAAATCATCTTAAAATTCATTATTTATCCTAAAATAATTGTATAGGTCACATAAAATTCAGCATAATTCCACATAATAACTGAAGTTTATTAATGAAAGGAAAATAGGATGAAAAACAGAAATAAAGCGCTTTTGGCGACATTGGTTTCACTGTTTGCCGTATCCGCTATCGCTCAACCTAATATTACAGTATTGGCGACAGGGGGAACGATAGCAGGTGGCGGTGATTCAGCCACATCTTCCAGTTATCAAGCGGGTAAAGTAGGGATTGATGCTTTAATTAATGCAGTGCCAGAAACCAAAAAAATTGCCAATTTAAGTGGTGAGCAATTAGTGAATATTGGTTCACAAGATATGAATGACCAAGTCTGGCTGAGCCTCGCGAAAAAAATTAACCAAGATTGCGATAAAACAGATGGTTTTGTAATCACTCATGGTACTGATACTTTAGAAGAAACGGCATTTTTCCTTGATTTAACCACGCAATGTAAAAAGCCAATTGTTTTGGTTGGTGCAATGCGTCCTTCAACAGCTTTGGGCGCTGATGGTCCTTTGAACCTGTATAATGCAGTAGTTTTAGCGACGGATAAGTCTGCTGGAGAGCGCGGTGTTCTGATGGCAATGAACGATAAAGTCGTGCAAGGCCGTAATGTGATGAAAATGAGCACCACTGAAGTACAGGCATTTGATGCAGTTAATGGTGGGGCAGAAGGTTTTATTCATGATGGTAAAGTCACTTATTTCCAAGCAGCGCAACCTCGTGGTGACAAAGCGGCATTCGATGTCAGTAAACTAGAAAAGCTCCCTGCGGTAGGCATTGTTTACAATTATGCCAATGCATCAGCGGCTCCGGTGAAAGCTTTGAGAGAAGAAGGGGTTGAAGGGGTTGTAAGCGCAGGTGTGGGTAACGGTAATATGTATAAAGCGGTATTTGACGCTTTAGCAAAAGCAGCGAAAGAAGACGTGGTTGTCGTTCGTTCAAGCCGTGTACCAACAGGTTATACGACAAGAAATGCCGAAGTGGATGATAACTTATATGGTTTTGTTGCTTCAGAAAGGTTGAACCCGCAAAAAGCGCGTGTATTGCTTCAGTTAGCCTTAACTCAGACTAAAGATCCTCAGCAAATTCAGGCATTATTCGAAAAATATTAATTATCAAAACAAGTGTTAATTTAATACAGCGGGGTGCAGTAGCCTGTACCCCGTTAGCTTTATTGTTTATTAAGAAATTTTATACTTACGTATGTTATTTTTCAGTACAACAACATTTATCCTAATTATTTGACTCAGTAATCTGAGCTTTTTTAAGGCAATTAGGTCAATGTGGTGATAGAACTTTGAGAATTCCTACAAAATAGGAAAAATTAAGGTACAAACAGTTAATTTATTGATTTTATCTTGAACCCTTTCTTATGTGTATTCTCTATATATTTTTTATATTTATCAATTTATTACATTTTATTTTTAGCAAGGTCATCACTGGTGATAATGGCAATTAATTAAAATTAATGTGTCGTTGATCATATTTTGGCAACAAAGCCTGTATCTGTGTTGATAATTCGCGTTGCAAAAAATAGGCTAAATACATCGCAAGAGGCATAACTCATTGTGAATATTTAGATTTAAATGGAAAGTTAAATCGTATTTCGGCCGAAAAATAAAATTAAAAAATATTAGAGGAATACAAGAATGGTTAATAAAAATGTCAATACTGGCAGGAAATTGCTCGTCTTAAAAATCGCAATAGCGATGCTACCTATTGGTTACCAGCCAATCATGCATGCGGAGCAATTTCTTGAAGATTCAAAACTTACTGGTGGCCTTTACTACTGGCAACGAGATCGTTCACGTAAAGATTTAGACCCTAATAGTGATAAATATAAAAAGTATGTGGATAATCTTAAACACTCAACGTTTAATGCCAGCCTAGATTTCTCATCCGGCTATTTTCAGGACATTATTGGGCTTGATTTAGCGGGTTTTACAGCTATTGAGCTATCGAACAGTGGGCCTGCTGCACCAAATGAAATCGGTTTTAGTGACGCAAAATCACGTTGGGATGAAAAATGGACAGGGGATCGTAGTGGTGTGACTTTTTATAAAGCGGCTGCAAAATTGAAATATGGCCCTTTCTGGGGGAGAGGCGGCTATATTCAACCAATGGGGCAAACGCTATTAGCATCCCATTGGAGTTATATGCCTGGAACATACCGTGGATTAGAGGTGGGCGGGGTGTTTGATTTTGAGCAAAATGGTGAACTCAGCATGTCCTATATGTGGACCGACCGCTATAAAGCACCTTGGTACCGCAGTATGTATGATTTTCGTGAAGCGGATGGTAAAACTGGGATCAGCTATTTACAATCAATTGGTTTCAAATATGACTTTAAAAACAACTTAGTTCTTGAAGGGGCATATGGGCAAGCAAAAAGCTATATGGACCAATATTTTGCCAAGGTTTCCTATGCAGTTCCTGTTGTAGACCGTGATTTACGTATGTCTTATCAATTTTATGGAGCAAAAGACAAGGTTTCAGACGGCGGAGTTAATGATGTTTATGACGGTTTAGCTTGGTTGCAAGCGATGACATTAGGTTACACCTACGATGAATTTGATTTTAAATTAGAGGGAACCTATGTAAAAGCTAAAGGTAATCAAGGTTATTTCCTACAGCGTATGACCCCTGGTTGGGCAACATCAAATGGCCGCATGGATATCTGGTGGGATGGCCGTTCAGACTGGAATGCTAATAATGAAAAAGCCGTTATGGCTGGTGTTATGTATGATTTAAAAAATTGGGATTTAGCGGGATGGAAAGTCGGAACCTCATATATTTATGGTTGGGATGCTAAACCAAGTACGAATAGCCAATATGCTCAAGATGTACGCTTAAAAGAAAGTGCATGGAACTTTGATATTTTATATACCGTGCAGTCAGGTAGAGCAAAAGATACGCTATTTAAGCTACATTTTACCAAATATGATAATCATACAGATATTCCGAGTTATGGTGGTGGTTATGGAAATATTTTCCAAGATGAAAAAGATATTAAGTTTATGGTAATGATGCCATTTACTGTATTCTAGAGTAGAAAATATTTTAGTAACAAATGACTGCTATAGGGGAACTATGGCAGTCATTTGCCTAGATAGGAAAGAGGTTTGCTATATATTTTAATATTAATGAGATGTTTTAATAGGTGTAAATACTGATATAAAAATTGAAAATAAGGTGGGTATATTCACCTTATTTTTATGGAGACTACAAAGAAGCGTTATTTACACTTTCATTGGGTATGATAGCGTCTTGTTTTAACTTATCTTTTAATATGGTAACTTTTTCCGATTGATGAGGAGGATTTTTAATTTGAGCATGGCCAGATAAAACCCCACCCTTTTTAATCGATAAGCTACTGTAATGGATAGTACCGTGGATTTCGCCATTATTTTCAATACAAATAGTATCAGATAAGCACTCACCTTCAATACGCCCATTAACTACCAGCTCTTTACAGGTAATATTTCCCGTGACTTGGCCGTTTAACATGACTTTAACAGTATTATCTTTTCCTGTTATATTTCCAATGACTTTTCCATAGATATGTACTTGCTCATTAGAGGTAATATTCCCTTCAAAAATAACGTCCCTAGAGATAATCGTATTCGATTTTTCTTCACTAATAGTAGGCGTTGATAGTGTAATTTGTTCTTCTATCTTTGCAGTCACTTCAGGCTCATTACTTATAGAAGGGGACGTCGATGTAGGCGTGGGCTTGTTTTGTCTTTTGGTGAACATTTTACTTACCTTTTTTTGATTGAAGTATAAGATCAAGAATAGCACTGATAATACGAACGAAAATAAGGTGATAGATAAATAGCTAAAAAACCACCCTATTAAAGTAAGAAACCAGAAGAAAAAACTTGTGTTGAGAAAAAGATATGTTTTTTTCATCAGATAATCTCTTACAAATTACTAAAATACGTAATTAGTTTAGTCAATAAATGTAATTGTGCATTTAAAGTGTATTTTAACTTTATGGCTACATTTGAATCATCAACTTTCTAAATTATAGTTAAAATAATAGAAAGGAAATAAAATAATTTTTATATAGTATGAAAAATTAGAAAACATCTATAATGTTATTTATATACCACTTTGATATATAAGTATAATTCTAGATGATAGAATATATTCATCAGTGAAATAATATAAGGGTTTTGATTTGAATTGCAACTATTATAGTTTCTAGGAAAATTTTTTATTAACTAAAAATTGTAGTGATAAATAGTTAAATTTAAGTTATTCATCATAAATTATCACTAATTGAGTGAAAAAAATATGGATATTTAAAATAAAAAACCCTGATAAAGTTTATTATCAGGGTTTTGGTATTTTTAACCATTACGTTTTATCAGCGATGGTTGAATACTATTACTCTTTTGCTTCGTGTGCGTCAGCATTATCACGGCAATCACCATCTGCGCAATGACCATATAGATATAAACTATGGTTAGATAGTTTAATGCCATGGCGAGCAGCGATATTTTTTTGGCGAGTTTCAATGGATTCGTCAGTAAACTCAATCACTTTTCCACAATCTAAACAGATTAAATGATCATGGTGATGTTGCTGAGTTAACTCGAATACAGATTTACCACCCTCGAAGTTGTGACGGGTTACGATACCTGCATCATCAAATTGGTTTAACACGCGGTATACGGTTGCTAACCCGATCTCTTCGCCCATATCGATCAGCTTTTTATAGAGATCTTCCGCACTGACGTGGTGGCACTCAGGCTCTTGAAGTACTTCCAAAATTTTTAATCTTGGAAGAGTGACTTTGAGTCCAGCATTTTTCAATGCTTTGTTGTTGTCTGTCATGCGGGTTTGTCCTGTATCTTAAATCATAAATTTAACAATAATGAGACATTTTTAACATCAATACAGTTGTCTTCTAAACTGATTTACAATTATAGGCATGGAAAATAAAAATAGAAACCATGCATTGTCTCATTATTTTGATAATCTCTTGAGAACCTATCCTATTAGGATACCTTATCGGTTATTTTAGATTACGCCACTGGCTTAAGTGATTCATTTTGTACAAGACAGTGGTGTAATCTATGGGTAAGGTTTCTTTATATGACCTATTAGCCTAAAATTTCAGCTAAAGACATTTCTTCAGAGATTTGTTTTACCCATGCATCAACACGTTCATCAGTTAGCTCAGGTTGACGATCTTCATCAATAGCTAAACCAATAAAGTGGTTGTCATCTGCCATACCTTTGGATACTTCAAAGTGATAACCTTCTGTTGGCCAATGACCAACAATAACAGCACCACGAGGCTCAATAATATCGCGGATCGTACCCATAGCATCACAGAAATATTCAGCGTAGTCTTCCTGGTCTCCACAACCAAATAAGGCGACAAGTTTACCTTCGAAATCAATTTCTTCGAGAGTAGGGAAGAAATCATCCCAATCACATTGAGCTTCACCATAATACCAAGTTGGAATACCGAGAAGTAGAATATCAAAAGCTTCAATATCTTCTTTACTGCATTTTGCGATATCGTGAACTTCTGCTACATCTTTGCCCAATCTTTCTTGGATCATTTTGGCAATATTTTCTGTGTTACCTGTGTCACTTCCGAAGAAAATGCCTATGACTGCCATAAAGTGATTAACCTCTTGTTTTTCTAAGAGGACTAGAGGTGAAAATTCGCCTTCTAGAGCCCATTTAGAACGAAAATAGATAGAATATTACGCCTTATTCTGGCGAAAAAATGATGCTAAGTCTGTCAAATTTGTGTGATTTATCAAGATAACGTTATTTGAGTATTGATGTGTTAACATGCTCAAGTTGTGACATCAAAATTTCTTCGATCAATTCACTACGGCTTATATTTTTATCTTCAGCTAACTGATTCAATATCACGACAGCTTCTTCGTTCAGTTTCAATTCAACTCTACGCAATCCTTTCACTTTATCTCGTTTCAGTTGGTTGCGTTTGTTGATCCTCAGTTGTTCATCCCGTGATAGCGGGCTTGTTTTAGGTCGCCCAGGCCTTCGTTCCTCAGCGAACAAATCTAGTGTAGTCCGATCCGTTTGTTCTTTTGCCATGTCTATAACTGCTAAAAGGGTGTGCCAGTAATTCAGCGCGCCATGATACCCTAGCTAATCCCCTTGTGCTATAGCTTCATCTACGATGATTTGGTTTAATCGGTTGTAAAATGAGCGCTTTTAGTAAAAAAGCACCACTTGCTATAGGTGTGATGCTTTTTTATCCGTGTTATTGCGTTTGTTGGCGCCATAAATTGGCGTATAAGCCATTTGATTTGAGCAAGTTTTCGTGTGTATCCATTTCGTGTACTTCTCCTTGGCAAATAACACATATCCTATCAGCATGCATAATCGTGTTGAGTCGGTGAGCAATACTAATGACTGTTCTTCCTTGCGTAATTAAAGGCATATTTTCCATAATGGCAGCTTCTGACTCGTAATCTAAAGTCGAAGTGATTTTGAATTTTGGATGTGTGAAATTAATCGTTTTACATCAGCCAGTTAAAAGTGTTAGATGTGACTTTTGACTGGCTTCATTCTTCGGCTGTGTCGAAATTGTGACATGCTCACTATATTTGGTTAAATGTTGACCGCTAAAGTGAGCGTATTTCTGAACCATTTCTAATGTTTCCCATCCTCCCATTTCTTTTAACACCATGAGTGGAGTTCCACTTTGTGCGTGCCAACTTGCCCATGTGTGTCTGAGGTCGTGAAAAGTGAAATCAGTTATGCCGGAATCAATCAATGCCTGATCATAACACTCTCGATAATGACAACTCCTTCGCTTTCCATTATTGGAAAATACGTAATCACCATCCTTTTCTATTCCATTTAGAATTTCAATGGCCACATCATTTAGCGGAACAGGTCTAGCGCGTCCTGACTTTGCATTATCAGCTGTTACATGAGCAACTCTTCTAACTAGGTCTACACTTTTCCATTTAAGCGATAATATCTCGCTTTTTCTCATACCCGTTAAAATAGCAATGGAAACAAAATCCTTCATCCAATTAACTTTGATGTTAGACAGTAGTAGTTCAGCTTCCCACTTTTCTAGCCATCGAACCCTAACAGTGGGCTCTTTCATCCGTGGTATATAGGATGACTTGGTTAACCACCCCATCTTGTGTGCCAATGAAAAAGCCCTTAAAACAAATGAGCGATATCTATTCTTTGTTGCACTTGTTAACTTACGCTTAGTAATAGGGCTATAATCCGGTATTGAATTTGCAATATCATCACTAGTGATTGATGAGAGCTTTTTTCCACCTAAAATAGCGATAAAATACTTAGAGTAGGCTTGTTTAGTTTTAAAGCTTGTTTGCCCTTTGGCATCTTTAAGAGCCAAAATGATTGCATCTTCAAATATCCGATCTGGTTGCTTATCAAGCTTATCCTGCTGCCACAGGTCATGCTTTAGTTTGTCGTGATATTCTTGTGCTTTTATTTTGTCTGAGGTGCCAGTAGAGCGTCTAATTCTCTCGCCAGTTGGGGTGGATACATCGACCCAATACTTGCTGCCTCTTTTGTATATTGGCATTTGGTTTTCCTCTTACTACCGACCAAAGCCAGCCGATAGACATTATTGTCGTTAAACTGCGCCTGTTCAAACTTTTTTAGGCTTTCCTTGTTTGCTCTCCATGAGCTACCGACCCTGAACATGTAATATTTAGCAGGGTTGCGGTATACCGTTGAAGATGACAGTCGGATCATCGATGCGTATTCTTTTATTGTATAAAGAGAGTCATCCACTATTAATCTCCTTATCGATAGAGTTGACGCACCAAGTCAACCACATAATAGGTGGGAATTTCTTGTGTTTTTCGCTGAGGGTTAATTGGAACTTCGGAAGGTAATCTTTGAGTATTGCTGTGCTTTGTTTATCGCTGAGTTTTTTAAGTTGTTTTAATTTGTCTCTGCAATCCCTTGCTATCTTTCGGCGTCCGTTCTCTAATATTTGCTCATTCATATCCTCTGCCTTTTATTTCTCATTGTTACCATATAAGACTTTTGACAGTTTTGAATTTCGACTGGGTAGATATTCTTTCCTATCTTTATTTTGTGATTAACGATTATTCCTGTTCGGTTGTGATTCTTTTTGTGGGCTTCCAATGCCACATTAATAGCAATCCTTTCTGTGGGCGTGACTTCGCCGCGAATTATTAATTTCATAATTCACCTATGCTATTTAATTAATTCCGATATTTGACTTGATAGGGCGATGCTAAGTTGGTTAATTTTTTCATTCATATCTTGAAGTGATTTAATATCATCAGATTTAACTTCAAGCGTTAATAGTTTTTTAATTAGCATTTCCATTCTTGGATGATAGCTAATAGTAACCATAGTTTCTTTACCTGCGTTTTTACCTTCTTTTATTGTCTTAATTTCATTTAAAATAAATTGATACTTATCGGATGTTATTACGTATTTACCTAATTTAATTTCCATTGCTGTTCTCCTTATCCTTCATTAATAAATATGCAATACTAATCCCGCGCGATAAATTTGTTTCACTCACCATCGGTATGTGTATATTGCGAATAATCCAAGACTCACAGTCATTATTAAAGTCTGGATTAATTGATAATTTAGCTTCTAGTATTAATTGCCATGCATCGGATGGATAATTACACGGATTGAACTTTTGAGTCTGACCATTATTAAACTTTCTAAAAATAGTTTGTTCTTTTTCGAAATAAACATACCTATTCTTGGTGTCAATTTCTGCTATTCGCCTATTAATCTCGAAGTCAGATAGTTTGGTGTATTTATTCATTGATTAACTCCAAAACGTATGGTTTAAACGCGTGTTCAGCACCTTCTAATTCACAGAAAACATAAAGAGAATGGACAAAAGTTACAGTAAATATTTTGTCTTTATTGTTAATGTATTTGCTTGATTGCCTCAGTCTTACCTTATCGCCGACTTTAAATTTCATCGCCACACCTCACCACAAACTACCTCAACATCCCGCACCTGCATTATCTGCATGGCACGGCTCTCGCATTCTTGCTGTGTGTATATTTGCTCTGTAACAGGCACAGCAGAACCCTGTATTAGCATGAGTAATACATATCCGATTATTTGCATTAATTGTTACTCTGAGTTTTAGGTATAAAAAACCCTGCTAGTGCAGGGTAAGATATTTATCATTAAATATGTGGTATCTGATGTTTAGTTATAAGATTTAAAATATCTTCATCACAAGGTCGAGTCATTCCGCGCTCATAAGCAATAGCGTAAAATTTGTTATCTTTACTTCTTATTTTCTCTGTTAGGAAGAACTTCGCACATTCATTATTCACGCGAGTGGTGGCAGTGGAGGATATTTTATTTTTTGGCGGCATTAAAAAACCGCTTTCCTCAAATGTATCTTTCTTGTGCTGAGTGGTATAACCATCTGCGTAGATCATTAAATAACAGACCATTTTACTCTCCTTATAATTGAGAGTTTACTATACCATCTAAAATTTAGTTAAGTAGTGATAATCAATCAATTCTGCGAAACTCAATCACCCACGTCCATTCGCTATTCATCCAGCTATCAATCCCGTATATTCCAATCCATACAGCGGCGAAGTCAGATGTGCATGAGTTCAATTTCCCATTGAGCCCTTCGGCTTTAGCATCGCTTTCACTGATATCATTTACCTGTTGCAACCAAACATCAGTAATTTCAATTTTCCCTTTGATATTACCGTCTTTATCCGAAATGTTGATGATGTCGCCAATCTCACCATATGGGCAATCAACATCAACAAAACCATGCCTCCATGCTGCACATACTTGCTCGGATAGTGTGTAACCATCTTGCCATGCACCAAGTTTGCGTAACTCATCCTCGGTTACTTTAGGCTGTGGCTTAATCGGTCTGCGAGTCTGCGTTTTTCTGCCATTAATGACAGCCGTTAACATTGCATCGTTAAACTTTATTCTGTCTTTCATCACTCCACCTTTAATCTTCAGGTTGCACCCAATAATCAATAAGCGACTCTATTGCATCGCTAATAATTACACCCTGCTCAGATTCAGTTAATTGGTTCCATTCATCCTCGGTCATTCCTAAACCAGTTTCAGAGTCAGAGCCAACCTTATTTGTCCTTGCAACTAAAACCATCTGCTTACTCATATTCATTCCTCTTATTGCGTGTATTTAATCGATACGATTAAAATAATTCATCATTGTTTTTAATTTATAACCTATAGTTAATTTGAACTTTCTAATTATTTTTGTAGTCCTCGCCGATGCTTCCTGTGTCGGCATTTTTTTATTCATTGCATCC
>NZ_JAMPPE010000027.1:0-62846 GCF_028480905.1 Providencia sp. PROV156
AATACCGCTCTTTCTGAATAAGAAAGAACCACTTAGTAAAAAAGGGCGTCTAATAGACGTCCTTTTTATACGTTGCAAAATTAAGAACCTATCTCATCAATCATTTGTATAATTATTGGTGAGATAGGCTCTGAAACAACGAATTGATAACTGTGCGGGCTACTTTGCGCAGTTATATGAGATTTATTAAGGTTTTGCTCGGAAGATATGGTATATTTTACTGCTGCCACAAAAAGAAAGTCACTTTCTTGATTGGTGTAGTTAAAAAATTTACTGGGCATGCTGAAATTCCTGCAAAATGGAATAGCACTTGTGAAATGGGTAGCACTTGTAAAGTGATAGTACTGACGTACACGTAGTACTTGCGAAATAAAATGTTACTGCAACTTGTTATTTTTGCAGAACGAATAACGCTAATTACCTCCATTAACAAGGCTAATTACTTTTTAGATCGCAGGTGATGCTATTGATATCCCTATCAAATTTTTGCAGGCTTAGTTTGTAGTAATTGAGGGATATGTTGGCATATTCTATTGGTTTGGCTTGGTTGGCTTACCTTTGTAAACAAGCAAGCTTTGTACATACTTCATGGTAACAGGTTGAATTATGAGTGCGAATAGCGAAGCTCAAGGAAGTGGACGCAGTGCAGACATCTTCAAGTGGATCATTGTCTGTGCCTTATTAATAATTGCTATTGTTGGTAATTATTACTTCCGTCAATATAATCTCGCGCTGCGTGCTTTTGCAGTTGTGGCTGTTGTCGCTATTGCAGGTGCTGTCGCTTTATGGACCACAAAAGGTAAAGCAACACTGGCGTTTGCACGCGAAGCTCGCGTCGAGATGAGAAAAGTCATTTGGCCTACTCGCCAGGAAACATTACAAACTACTTTAATTGTTGCTGCAGTAACGGCTGTAATGTCATTAATACTGTGGGGACTAGATGGTATCCTGGTGCGTTTAGTTTCATTTATTACAAGCCTGAGGTTATTCTAAATGTCCGATTCACCTAAAAAGCGCTGGTATGTCATTCAGGCATTCTCTGGTTTTGAAGGTCGCGTAGCACAATCTTTACGTGAACATATCAAATTACATGCTATGGAAGATTCTTTTGGCGAAGTTATGGTTCCAACAGAAGAAGTTGTTGAAATCCGTAGCGGTCAGCGCCGTAAGAGTGAACGTAAATTCTTCCCAGGCTATGTCTTAGTCCAAATGGTCATGAATGATGACTCTTGGCACTTAGTGCGTAGTGTACCGCGTGTAATGGGGTTCATTGGCGGGACGTCAGATCGTCCAGCGCCAATTAGCGATAAAGAAGTTGATGCTATCATGAACCGCTTACAACAAGTTGGTGATAAACCACGTCCGAAAACACTGTTTGAACCGGGTGAAATGGTTCGTGTTAGCGAAGGTCCGTTTGCTGACTTTAACGGTGTGGTTGAAGAAATTGATTATGAAAAGAGCCGCTTGAAAGTGTCTGTTTCTATCTTCGGTCGTGCAACTCCAGTCGAATTGGATTTTGGTCAGGTAGAAAAAGCCTAATCTAAACGACAAAACTGACTTGCAAAAGGCGTGAAATTTGACTACAATTTCGCGCCTTTTGTTTTTATGTTCGGCGCAAATTAATGTGCGGGGCATGTTTAATGTAACGGGGAGCCTTGCAAACCGTAAGGCGCTATCACCCACTAGAGGAAATATCATGGCTAAGAAAGTTCAAGCCTACGTTAAGCTGCAAGTTGCAGCTGGTATGGCGAACCCAAGTCCACCGGTTGGTCCAGCACTGGGTCAACAAGGTGTTAACATCATGGAATTCTGTAAAGCGTTCAACGCAAAAACAGACAGCCTGGAAAAAGGTTTACCAATTCCTGTTGTTATTACTGTTTACGCAGACCGTTCTTTCACTTTCGTTACCAAAACTCCACCTGCAGCAGTTCTGCTGAAAAAAGCAGCTGGCGTTAAGTCTGGTTCAGGTAAGCCGAACAAAGACAAAGTTGGTAAAGTGACCTCTGCTCAGATTCGCGAAATCGCTGAAACTAAAGCTGCGGACATGACTGGTGCTGATGTTGACGCAATGATGCGTTCAATTGAAGGTACTGCTCGTTCCATGGGCCTGGTAGTGGAGGACTAAGACAATGGCTAAACTGACTAAGCGCATGCGCAATATCCGTGAAAAAGTTGATGCAACTAAACAGTATGACATCAATGAAGCCGTTGCACTGCTGAAAGAATTAGCAACTGCTAAATTCGTAGAAAGCGTTGACGTAGCTATCAACCTGGGCATCGATGCTCGTAAATCTGACCAAAACGTTCGCGGTGCAACTGTGCTGCCACACGGTACTGGCCGTTCAGTTCGCGTTGCTGTGTTCGCACAAGGCGCAAACGCTGAAGCTGCTAAAGCTGCAGGTGCTGAACTGGTAGGTATGGAAGATCTGGCTGATAAAATCAAAGCTGGTGAAATGGACTTTGACGTTGTTATTGCTTCTCCAGATGCAATGCGCGTTGTTGGCCAATTAGGTCAAGTTTTAGGCCCACGTGGTCTGATGCCAAACCCGAAAGTTGGTACTGTAACTCCAAACGTTGCTGAAGCAGTTAACAATGCTAAAGCAGGTCAGGTTCGTTACCGTAATGACAAAAACGGAATCATCCACACCACTATCGGTAAAGTTGATTTCGACGCTAACAAACTGAAAGAAAACTTAGAAGCACTGCTGATCGCGCTGAAAAAAGCAAAACCAGCTTCTGCTAAAGGTGTTTTCATCAAGAAAGTTAGCCTGTCCACCACTATGGGTGCAGGTGTTGCTGTTGACCAAGCTGGTCTGTCAGCGACAGTTTAATTGCTATAGCTTCGGCTAATTGGTAATTAGGCTTTACCTTTGCGTCAAATTTGTATAAAATTTGACGCCTTGAGTTTGTTGGGTACACAAAATGTATCCAACAAACCACGAATTTCGGTATGGAGTCTGGCCTTTCCAGACCCCGTCCAAGACCGCAGGTGTGGTTTATTAGTTATAATAGCTACTTAATTTACCTGCGTAGACGGTGACAGAGATACCTAGAATTTAATTCTGGATTCTATTCTGCTCACCGTGTTTTAGCGCTCTTACATAATGTTGTGTTTGAGTGATGTGAGTCCCGGGTTTTCCCGGTTAATCCAGGAGCAAGAAGCTAATGGCACTAAATCTTCAAGACAAACAAGCGATTGTTGCTGAAGTCAGCGAAGTAGCCAAAGGCGCGCTTTCTGCAGTTGTTGCTGATTCACGCGGCGTAACTGTAGCAAAAATGACTGAACTGCGTAAAG
This sequence comes from Providencia sp. PROV156, assembly GCF_028480905.1. Lineage (NCBI taxonomy): Bacteria > Pseudomonadati > Pseudomonadota > Gammaproteobacteria > Enterobacterales > Morganellaceae > Providencia > Providencia sp. PROV156. The sequence continues at coordinate 3,296 of NZ_JAMPPE010000027.1, forward strand.
CAGGTCGCGAAGCAGGCGTTTATATCCGTGTTGTTCGTAACACACTGATCCGTCGTGCTGTTGAAGGTACTTCTTACGATGTACTGAAAGACGTGTTTGTCGGTCCAACCTTAATTGCTTTCTCTAACGAACACCCGGGCGCTGGCGCTCGTCTGTTCAAAGAGTTCGCGAAAGCGAATCCAGCATTTGAGATTAAAGCTGCGGCCTTTGAAGGTGAGTTAATCCAAGCGAAAGATATCGATCGTCTGGCAACTCTCCCAACTTACGATGAAGCAATCGCACGCCTGATGTCAACCATGAAAGAAGCCGCTGCCGGCAAATTGGTTCGTACTCTGGCTGCTCTGCGCGATCAGAAAGAAGCTGCATAAGCCCTTTCCTTCGTTGCTTTTTAACGTATAAACTATTTCTGAATTTTAGGAACACTTGTTATGTCTATCACTAAAGACCAAATCCTTGATGCAGTTGCAGAAATGTCTGTAATGGACGTTGTTGAACTGATTACTATGATGGAAGAAAAATTCGGCGTTTCTGCTGCTGCAGCTGTTGCTGTTGCTGCGGGCCCAGCTGAAGCTGCTGAAGAAAAAACTGAATTCGACGTTGTACTGTCAGCTGTTGGCGGTAACAAAGTTGCAGTTATCAAAGCAGTTCGTGGCGCAACCGGTCTTGGCCTGAAAGAAGCTAAAGATATGGTAGAGTCTGCTCCAGCGACCATCAAAGAAGGCGCGAGCAAAGACGAAGCTGAAGCTCTGAAAAAATCTCTTGAAGAAGCAGGCGCTTCTGTTGAACTTAAATAAGTTCAATTGCAAGAACGCAGCCTAATCTAATTAGGCTGACGGCTGGTGATTTTTTAATCACCAGCCTTTTTGCGCTGTAAAGCGTGATGGGTGTTAACAGCTTTTCACGCAGTTTTAATGTTAACAACAACCCTCCAATACTTCTTTCTATTGACGACTTAATATACTGTGTTCTTCGCTACGACCCGCTCGGGTAGCTCGGTAGCAATGGCAACGCAATGAAATGATTTAAGAGTAATAGCAATGAGTATTAAGGAAAGTATTCATTTTCCGTTTCTTATAAAAAAACGCGTTGCGGTTCAGTCTCTTATACTAAGAGCTAACCACTTGGGTCACTGATCAACGAGCTGAGGAAACCTATGGTTTACTCCTATACCGAGAAAAAACGTATCCGTAAGGACTTTGGTAAGCGTCCACAAGTTTTGGACATACCTTATCTCCTTTCTATCCAACTTGACTCGTTCCAGAAGTTTATCGAGCAAGATCCAGATGGCCAGAATGGGCTGGAAGCAGCTTTCCGTTCTGTGTTTCCAATTCAGAGCTACAGCGGTAATGCTGAATTACAATATGTCAGCTATCGTTTAGGCGAGCCTGTTTTTGATGTTAAAGAATGTCAAATTCGCGGTGTAACTTACTCTGCGCCTTTACGTGTGAAATTGCGTCTCATCGTTTATGAGCGTGAAGCACCGGAAGGAACTGTTAAAGACATCAAAGAACAAGAAGTCTACATGGGTGAAATCCCACTCATGACTGAAAACGGAACTTTCGTTATCAACGGTACTGAGCGTGTTATCGTTTCTCAGTTACACCGTAGTCCTGGTGTATTCTTCGACAGCGATAAAGGTAAAACACACTCTTCAGGTAAAGTGCTATATAACGCACGTATTATCCCTTACCGTGGTTCATGGCTTGATTTCGAATTTGACCCGAAAGATAACCTGTTTGTACGTATTGACCGTCGCCGTAAATTACCTGCGACCATTATTCTGCGTGCAATGGATTACAATACCGAAGAAATCTTAAATCTGTTCTTCGAAAAAACTGTATTCCAAATCCGTGATAATAAACTGATGATGACGCTGGTTCCTGAGCGTTTACGTGGTGAGACAGCTTCATTTGATATCGAAGCGAACGGTAAAGTCTATGTAGAAAAAGGCCGCCGTATCACTGCACGTCACATTCGTCAGTTAGAAAAAGAAGAAGTGAATAGCATCGAAGTTCCTGTTGAATATATCGCAGGTAAAGTCGTTGCTAGAGACTATATTGATGAAAGTACTGGTGAGCTGATTTGTGCAGCGAACATGGAACTTTCTTTAGATATGTTGGCACGTCTGAGCCAGTCTGGTCATAAAACAATCGAAACATTGTTTACCAATGACTTAGACCATGGTGCTTACATTTCTGAAACCGTTCGTGTCGACCCAACTAACGATCGTCTGAGTGCATTGGTAGAAATCTACCGCATGATGCGTCCTGGTGAGCCACCAACCCGTGAAGCCGCTGAAAACCTGTTCGATAACTTATTCTTCTCTGAAGATCGTTACGACTTGTCTGCAGTAGGTCGCATGAAGTTCAACCGTTCACTGAACCGTGAAGAAATCGAAGGTTCAGGTATCCTGAGTGAAGAAGACATCATTGATGTTATGCGTAAACTCATCGATATCCGTAATGGTAAAGGCGAAGTGGATGATATCGACCACTTAGGTAACCGTCGTATTCGTTCCGTTGGTGAAATGGCAGAGAACCAATTCCGTGTCGGTCTGGTTCGTGTTGAGCGTGCAGTGAAAGAGCGTCTTTCTCTGGGCGACCTCGATGCATTAATGCCACAAGATATGATCAACGCGAAACCAATTTCAGCCGCAGTTAAAGAGTTCTTTGGTTCCAGCCAGCTGTCCCAATTTATGGACCAGAACAACCCGCTGTCTGAAATTACGCACAAGCGTCGTATCTCTGCGTTAGGCCCAGGTGGTCTGACTCGTGAGCGTGCGGGCTTCGAAGTACGTGACGTTCACCCAACTCACTACGGTCGCGTTTGTCCAATCGAAACGCCTGAAGGTCCAAATATCGGTCTGATCAACTCATTATCTGTTTATGCACAGACCAATGAGTACGGTTTCTTAGAAACCCCATACCGTTTAGTCCGCGATGGCTTAGTAACAGACGAAATCCATTATTTGTCTGCAATTGAAGAAGGTAACTTCATCATTGCTCAGGCGAATACCGTTTTAGGTGATGATGGTAGCTTTGTTGAAGAACTGATTACTTGCCGTAACAAAGGTGAATCAAGCTTATTCAGCCGTGAACAGGTTGAATATATGGACGTTTCGACTCAACAGGTTGTTTCTGTTGGTGCGTCACTGATCCCATTCCTTGAACACGATGACGCCAACCGTGCATTGATGGGTGCGAACATGCAACGTCAAGCGGTTCCTACTTTACGTGCCGACAAACCATTAGTTGGTACAGGTATGGAACGTGCAGTAGCGGTTGACTCTGGTGTTACTGCTGTTGCAAGACGTGGTGGTTCGGTTCAGTACGTTGATGCTTCTCGTATCGTTATCAAAGTTAACGAAGATGAGATGTACCCAGGCGAAGCTGGAATCGATATTTATAACCTGACTAAATATACCCGTTCTAACCAGAACACCTGTATTAGCCAGATGCCTTGTGTATCTTTAGGTGAACCTGTTGAACGTGGTGACGTGTTAGCGGATGGTCCTTCAACAGACCTCGGCGAATTAGCACTTGGTCAAAACATGCGCGTGGCATTCATGCCATGGAATGGTTATAACTTCGAAGACTCCATCTTAGTTTCTGAGCGTGTTGTTCAAGAAGACCGTTTTACAACTATTCATATTCAAGAGCTCTCTTGTGTGTCTCGTGACACTAAATTAGGGCCTGAAGAAATCACTGCAGATATTCCAAACGTCGGTGAAGCTGCTCTGTCTAAACTTGACGAATCCGGTATCGTGTATATTGGTGCGGAAGTGAAAGGCGGCGACATTCTGGTTGGTAAAGTAACACCTAAAGGCGAAACTCAACTGACTCCAGAAGAGAAACTGTTACGTGCTATCTTCGGTGAAAAAGCATCAGACGTTAAAGACTCTTCTTTACGTGTTCCTAACGGTGTATCTGGTACGGTTATTGACGTACAAGTATTTACCCGTGACGGTGTAGAGAAAGACAAACGTGCATTAGAGATCGAAGAAACTCAGTTACGTGATGCGAAGAAAGACTTAACAGAAGAGCTGCGTATTTTCGAAGCTGGCCTGTTTGCACGTATCCGTTCTGTACTGGTTAACGGCGGAATTGAAGCTGAAAAACTGGACAAACTGCCTCGCGACCGTTGGTTAGAGTTATCTTTAGCAGACGAAGAGAAGCAAAACCAGTTAGAGCAATTAGCTGAACAGTATGACGAACTGAAATCTGAGTTCGAGAAAAAACTCGATGCAAAACGTCGTAAAATTACTCAAGGTGATGACTTAGCTCCGGGTGTACTGAAAATTGTTAAGGTTTATCTGGCTGTTAAACGTCAGATCCAACCGGGTGATAAAATGGCGGGTCGCCATGGTAACAAAGGTGTTATCTCAAAAATCAACCCAGTTGAAGACATGCCTTACGATGAAAACGGTAACCCAGTTGATATCGTTCTGAACCCGCTGGGCGTACCATCACGTATGAACATCGGTCAGATTTTGGAAACCCACTTAGGGATGGCAGCGAAAGGTATTGGTGAGAAAATCAATGCTATGCTTAAACAGCAAGAAGAAGTTGCCAAACTGCGTGAGTTTATCCAAAAAGCATACGATTTAGGTGATGATCCACGCCAGAAAGTTGATTTGAACACTTTCACTGACGAAGAAGTTATGCGTTTGGCTGAGAACCTGAAAAAAGGTATGCCAATTGCAACACCAGTATTTGATGGTGCGAAAGAGAAAGAAATCAAAGAACTGCTGAAACTGGGCGGTCTGCCGACTTCAGGTCAGATTACATTATTCGATGGTCGTACTGGCGAGCGTTTTGAGCGTCAAGTTACTGTCGGCTACATGTACATGCTGAAACTGAACCACTTGGTTGACGATAAGATGCACGCCCGTTCAACAGGTTCTTACAGCTTGGTTACTCAGCAACCGCTGGGTGGTAAAGCGCAGTTCGGTGGTCAGCGTTTCGGGGAGATGGAAGTGTGGGCACTGGAAGCATACGGTGCAGCCTATACTCTTCAAGAAATGCTTACAGTTAAATCGGATGACGTTAACGGCCGTACGAAGATGTATAAAAACATCGTCGATGGTAGCCATCAGATGGAACCTGGTATGCCGGAATCTTTCAACGTATTGCTGAAAGAAATCCGTTCACTGGGTATTAACATCGAGCTGGAAGACGAGTAATTCGTTTTATGCCGGAAAGCTTGCTTTCCGGCACATGTAAGCACTGGGATTTGGGGAGAGTGTCTTTGAACACTCACCTGACAGGTCTAACTCCGACAGGAGCATTTTGTGAAAGACTTAATAAAGTTTCTGAAAGCGCAAACCAAGACCGAAGAGTTTGATGCTATCAAGATTGCTCTGGCATCACCTGATATGATCCGTTCATGGTCATTCGGTGAAGTTAAAAAGCCAGAAACCATTAACTACCGTACGTTCAAACCTGAGCGTGACGGTCTTTTCTGTGCGCGTATTTTCGGGCCAGTAAAAGACTATGAATGTCTGTGCGGTAAGTACAAACGTTTAAAACACCGCGGTGTGATTTGTGAGAAGTGTGGCGTAGAAGTTACACAGACCAAAGTCCGTCGTGAGCGCATGGGTCACATTGAACTTGCATCTCCGACTGCACACATTTGGTTCTTAAAATCACTGCCATCCCGTATCGGTTTGCTGCTCGATATGCCACTGCGTGATATTGAACGCGTTCTGTACTTTGAATCATATGTAGTTGTTGAAGGCGGTATGACTAGCCTTGAGCGTGCACAGATTCTGACAGAAGAGCAATATTTAGATGCGCTGGAAGAGTTCGGTGACGAATTTGATGCGAAAATGGGTGCGGAAGCTATCCAAGGCCTGCTGAAAAACCTCGATCTTGAGAACGAGTGTGAAACGCTGCGCGAAGAGTTAAATGAAACTAACTCTGAAACTAAGCGTAAGAAGCTGACTAAGCGTATCAAACTGCTGGAAGCATTTATTCAATCTGGTAACAAACCAGAGTGGATGATCTTAAACGTATTACCAGTATTACCACCGGATCTGCGTCCATTAGTTCCACTGGATGGTGGTCGTTTCGCAACATCAGATCTGAACGATCTGTATCGTCGCGTAATCAACCGTAATAACCGTCTGAAACGTCTTCTGGATCTGGCTGCGCCAGACATCATCGTACGTAACGAAAAACGTATGCTGCAAGAAGCGGTTGACGCCCTGTTAGATAACGGTCGTCGTGGTCGCGCAATCACTGGTTCTAACAAACGTCCTCTGAAATCTTTGGCAGATATGATCAAAGGTAAACAAGGTCGTTTCCGTCAGAACTTACTTGGTAAGCGTGTTGACTACTCAGGTCGTTCTGTTATCACCGTAGGTCCATACCTGCGCCTGCATCAGTGCGGTCTGCCGAAGAAAATGGCTCTTGAGTTATTCAAACCATTTATCTATGGCAAATTAGAATTACGTGGTCTGGCTACAACCATTAAAGCTGCGAAGAAAATGGTTGAGCGCGAAGAAGCGGTTGTTTGGGATATCTTGGATGAAGTCATCCGTGAACACCCAGTCATGTTGAACCGTGCACCAACACTTCACCGTCTGGGTATCCAAGCTTTCGAACCTATTCTTATCGAAGGTAAAGCTATCCAATTGCACCCACTCGTTTGTGCGGCATATAACGCCGACTTCGATGGAGACCAAATGGCGGTACACGTTCCTCTGACTCTGGAAGCTCAGTTAGAAGCACGTGCGTTGATGATGTCGACTAACAACATCCTGTCACCTGCAAGTGGTGAGCCGATCATCGTTCCTTCTCAGGACGTTGTATTGGGTCTTTACTACATGACACGTGACTGCGTAAACGCGAAAGGCGAGGGCATGGTATTAGCCGGTCCTAAAGAAGCTGAGCGTGTTTACCGTTCAGGTCATGCGTCACTGCATGCCCGCGTTAAAGTCCGTATCACTGAAGAAGTAAAAGATTCGGAAGGTAACATTACAATCAACACTGGTTTAGTTGACACCACTGTTGGTCGTGCAATTTTATGGATGATCGTACCGAAAGGTCTGCCTTATGCTCTGGTAAACCAAGCGTTAGGTAAGAAAGCTATCTCCAAAATGCTGAACACCTGTTACCGTGTTCTGGGCCTGAAGCCTACTGTTATTTTTGCTGACCAAATCATGTATACCGGTTTTGCCTATGCGGCACGTTCTGGTGCATCAGTTGGTATCGACGATATGGTTATTCCAGAGAAAAAAGCTGGGATCATCGCCGAAGCAGAAGCTGAAGTTGCAGAAATTCAGGAACAGTTCCAGTCTGGTCTGGTAACAGCAGGCGAACGTTACAACAAAGTTATCGATATCTGGGCAGCAGCAAACGAACGTGTTGCTAAAGCGATGATGGAAAACTTGTCGACTGAAGCGGTTATTAACCGTGATGGCGTCGAAGAACAACAAGTTTCTTTCAACAGTATCTTTATGATGGCCGACTCCGGTGCTCGTGGTTCTGCAGCTCAGATTCGTCAGCTAGCAGGTATGCGTGGTCTGATGGCTAAGCCAGATGGCTCCATCATCGAAACACCAATCACGGCAAACTTCCGTGAAGGTCTGAACGTTCTCCAGTACTTTATTTCTACGCACGGTGCGCGTAAAGGTCTTGCCGATACCGCATTGAAAACAGCGAACTCCGGTTATCTGACTCGTCGTTTAGTTGACGTTGCACAGGACTTGGTTGTGACTGAAGACGACTGTGGAACTCACGAAGGTATCCTGATGACTCCGGTTATCGAGGGTGGCGACGTTAAAGAACCACTGCGTGAGCGTGTATTGGGTCGTGTGACTGCAGAAGATATCCTGATCCCAGGAACGGCAGACATTCTGGTTCCACGTAATACATTACTGCACGAAAAACTGTGTGACCTGTTAGAAGCTAACTCAGTCGACAGCGTTAAAGTTCGTTCAGTTGTAAGTTGTGAAACTGACTTCGGTGTGTGTGCTCACTGTTATGGTCGTGACCTTGCTCGTGGTCATATCATCAACAAAGGTGAAGCTATCGGGGTTATCGCGGCACAGTCAATCGGTGAGCCGGGTACACAGTTAACGATGCGTACGTTCCACATCGGGGGTGCGGCATCTCGTGCGGCGGCAGAATCTAGCATTCAAGTCCGTAACACAGGTACCCTGAAACTGGTTAACGCTAAATTCGTTACGAACTCAGAAGGCAAACTGGTTATTACTTCACGTAATACAGAACTGCGTCTGATTGATGAATTCGGTCGTACGAAAGAAAGCTATAAAGTCCCTTACGGTGCGCACTTGACGAAAGGCGATGGCGATGCAGTAACGGGCGGTGAAACTGTTGCGAACTGGGATCCACATACAATGCCAGTTGTCAGTGAAGTATCGGGTATTATCAGCTTCTCTGACATGCTTGATGGCCAAACAATGACGCGTCAGACTGACGAATTAACCGGTCTGTCTTCAATCGTTGTTCTGGATACTGCGGAACGTACCAGTGGTGGTAAAGACCTGCGTCCAGCACTACGTGTTATTGACGCAAATGGTAACGATGTTCTTATTCCTAACACGGACATGCCTGCTCAGTACTTCTTACCGGGTAAAGCAATTGTTCAGTTAGATGATGGCATCGCAATCAACGTCGGTGATACCTTAGCGCGTATTCCACAAGAATCTGTGGGTACTAAAGATATCACGGGTGGTCTACCACGCGTAGCTGACTTGTTCGAAGCACGTCGTCCGAAAGAGCCTGCAATCTTGGCTGAAATCAGCGGTATTATCTCGTTTGGTAAAGAAACCAAAGGGAAACGTCGTCTGGTTATCACACCATTAGATGGTAGCGATCCGTACGAAGAGATGATCCCTAAATGGCGTCAACTCAACGTGTTCGAAGGTGAGATCGTTGAACGTGGTGACGTGGTTTCCGATGGTCCAGAATCTCCACACGATATTCTGCGTCTGCGTGGTGTCCATGCTGTTACGCGTTATATCACTAATGAGGTTCAGGAAGTTTACCGCTTACAAGGCGTTAAGATTAACGATAAACACATTGAAGTTATCGTTCGTCAGATGCTGCGTAAAGTGACTATCGCGGATGCAGGAAGTTCTGAATTCCTCGAAGGTGAACAAGTCGAGTACTCACGTGTTAAAGTTTCTAACCGTAAACTGGAACAAGAAGGCAAAATTCCAGCGAACTTTGCTCGTGACCTGTTGGGTATTACTAAGGCATCTCTGGCAACAGAATCCTTTATCTCAGCAGCATCGTTCCAAGAAACGACACGCGTACTGACTGAAGCCGCAGTTGCGGGTAAACGTGACGAATTACGTGGTCTGAAAGAAAACGTAATTGTTGGACGCCTGATCCCAGCAGGTACTGGTTTTGCGTATCACCAAGACCGTATCCGCCGCCGCCATCTGAACGACGTTGTGGATGCACCACAAGTCAGTGCAGACGAAGCAACAGCAAACTTAGCTGAGCTGTTAAATGCAGGTTTTAGCAGTGACAACCAGAACTAATTTCTGATTTCACTGTAAAACGCCTGACAAAAGCCAGTGCCGAAAGGTACTGGCTTTTTTTATGTCTTAGGTTTATCTGAATATGTAACGCGTATTTCTATTTTTAAAATATATCCAGCAGTAAAAAAAATGAATAATAAATTGCTTGGCTAAAAATAAACGGTAATAAAAATTATTTTTAAATTATTTAATAGGAATATGCGATGGATAAAAAAAAGACAAATGAACAGGTTGATGTGAATCAAGCTAATCTCTCGGCTTATCATGGAATATTATCAGACTCATTAGGGGCCATAAATACATCTCAGATAGTGACGGGAAATGGGCAAATTGCATTAGATTTAGTTGTTGTTATTGATACTAGTGGCTCAATGTCTGATGAAGCAGGGGATTTAAGTAAACAGATTGATGCGACGATTGAGGCGGCATCAGCAAAGTGTCCATCTCACCTTCGGGCGACATTTTTAGGTATCGAAGGGACTTGGGCAAATACGAAGTTTGATCAATCTGCCAGTGAATATTTAATTAAGATCGGTGCGAACGAAAGGGATTTACAAGCAAGATTACCGTTTAAAGAATCCGATGGACGAGATCATGCTGGAAATAAAGAAGATTTATGTCGTGCGGTTATTGATATTAGTAAACACTTTGATTGGCGAGATGATGCGCGTAGGGCTATTTTTGTGCTGGGTGATGAAGGGATGGAAGGTGGCGGTGGAATTCTTACTCGTGCTGCGATTGCAAAAAATAATGAAGCCATATCTGTCGCTCAAGAAAGAGGAATTAAGGTGTATACCTACCAAGGTACACCGGATGATAGCCCAACAAATCTAGATCGTTTTCCGACTCTTGCTGATAGAGATAACGTGACGAGAGAGTATGAACGACTAGCCAAAGAAACCGACGGACGTGCGTACATTTACACCACTGGAATTGCAAATTTCTCGTTAGTTTTACAGGAAATATTATGTGATAGCTTAATACCGCCATCCAAACCAGATAGAAGGCTTTCAGAGTGTGATTCTGTCTGTGAAAACTTGCCACTCATTATAAATACTGTGAATACATTGTCTGATATTATAAAAAAGACCATAGATTCTTGCTGCCCTGATCCCAAGCATGATGACCACTCAGATTGTCAGTGTAAACATTAGAATTGGTTTGCTAGAAAAAGTAAAAGCGGGAATATTTCCCGCTTTAATTATGTGAATGGTAAATATAGTAATTAGTAAAAAATACCAATGATCGCACAGTGAGCCACAAAACCTACCATCAACGGCACGGCGGTTCGTTTTACCACATCAAATGGCTGCAGTTTTGCACCACTGGATACGGCAATGATTACCCCCGCGACTGGGGACATACCTCGGCCCATGTGTGAGGCTTGTTGCATTGGTAAAATCATTGCAATAGGGTTAACGCCCATACTATGTGCAATTTGTGGGATTAACTCAACGAACGCGAGGAATGGCGCATTACCTGAACCCATAATAATAGCAGCGGCAAGTGTGACGAGAGCGAACACAATCGCCATGGCAAATGGTGGCAAGCCGACGGATTCAGCACCTAAAATCAGTTGGTCAATTGCTCCACTGACTTTAATACCATGAGCGAACACTCCAGCGGCAACCAATAAGCCAACTACATTACTGAATGCATGACCCATACCATTTAGAAATGTTTGGAAGCCATTACAAACCGCTTTAAAATTACGTACGCGAAGTGTTTCAATCACCATGCAAATGGCCATCGCAATCAGCACGATAGTCACAACATCTAAGTGAATACCGGAAAAGAACAAATTGGACGTTCCCACCGCCATAATAATGGGGAGCATAGGAAGAAGTGCATAATATCCAGGAACTGACTTAGTAATTTCTTCTTTTTCATGTGACTGAACGGCTTTACCAATTTCAGGTACGAAACCTTGTTTTCGGTCACAGTGACGTTGCCAGAAAATATGGGTAATACCGACGACCAATACAGTGGCTAATGCCGCTGGCCCTTGATAGTAAAGCACATACTCAACGACAGACATATCGACCGCTTTCGCACCACGAATGGCATCAATCGCGGTTGGTGTATAAGCCACCCCAAGAGAAGTTGCGATAACCCCAGCCGCAGAAGCAGGTGATAATCCCAAACCAATCATAATTGGGAACATGGTTCCCATTAATAATACGGCTAAGCCTGTTGCTGATGGGATAGCTAACTGCAAGATACTCGCCAGTAAGAAAGAGAAAAATAGCAGTACATAAGGTGAACGCATATTTTTCAGTGGCTTAGTTGCAACACGTACTACCGCTTCATTGGCACCGATATGGTCCATATAGTGCGCAAAGCCCATCAATGCCATGATCATTAAACCGAGATCCGCTGCGCGGCTACTGAATAAATCTCGCATGACTTCAAATGGGTCGAGCCAAGTGATACCGGTGGTGGCGACATTTTTAGGGAGGATAGGACCCCAACCAAGGGCTAGGGTGAATATCATCAATACTAAGCCAGCGATTAATAGTACTGGCTCAGCTTTGTACCCCTTCAAAATAAATCGCGCAACCAAAACAACGATAATCAGAACCGTTAGAATTGGGATCATGCTTTAGCTCCTGGTTTGAAGCGTTCTGCGGTGATTTGTACCACTTGTTTTAATACATCGCTGGCGGCATGTAGGGATTTAACGGGTAAATATTCATAGATTGAATGGAAGTTATGTGCGCCTGTGAAGATATTAGGGCAAGGCAATCCATTTTGCGATAATGCAGCTCCATCATAACCCCCACGCATAGGAATGACTTTTGGAGTGATACCACAAGCTTGGTAGGCATCAACGGCAATATCAATAGGGTAACGGTTATCTCCTTGTAGGCTATTGTAAACGTTAGAGTAGCGGTCTGATAGCTTACAAACAACACTTTCGCTTCCCCAAAGGCTTTCGCAGCTCTCTGCTAATTGTTTTAAGAAAGCCATACGTTTGCGATAGCCGTCTTCGGTAAAATCACGCACATCCATTTTTAAAACAGTACGGGCGCTGTTACCTGACATTTGTTTCACCCAATAATAGCCTTCGCGTCCATCGGTATACTCAGGAGCTTCACCACCCGGTAACATGGCAATAAATTTTTGTGCCATTAATAATGAGTTAACCAGTTTGCCTTTTGCGGACATTGGATGAGCCGATTTACCCGTAAAGATGATTTCGGCATCACCTGCGTTCCAGTTTTCATACACCAGTTCACCGATACCGCAGCAGTCCAAGGTATAGGCAAAATCAGCACCAAACTCTTTAACATCAAAGACTTTTGCGCCACGGAGGCCTTGCTCTTCATCTGGAACGAAACCAATTTTAATGGTGCCGTGCTTAATTTCTGGATTTTGCTTAAAGTATTGCAGCATATCCATGATAGAGGCAATTGCCGCTTTATCGTCAGCACCTAATAGGCTAGTTCCATCAGTGACAATTATGTCATCACCAATGTAATTCACTAATTCAGGGAACTCACTCTTACGTAGATAAATATTAAGTTCTTTATTCATGCATAAATCTTCACCGGTGTATGGCAAAATTTGTGCTTTAGTATCATTGGTTTGTTCTGCGCTAGTGTCTAAATGGCCGAAGAAAGCGACGGTTGGGACATCATAATCAAGATTGGAAGGCAAAGTTGCGGTGACAATAGCGGTGTCACGCAGCTTAATATCTTCAACGCCCAGAGCTTCTAACTCTTGGACCAGCTGTTTCGCAAGGACGCGTTGTCCTTCTGAGGAAGGCATAATTCCTGCCGCACCCTTTTCCCTATCAGTGGTGGTGTTAATTTTGGTATAAGAAATAAACCGCTCAACAATATTCATTCTTTTTATTCCCCAGCATCTTATAGAATGCATTTTACATTAGTTATATCTGTGGCTGTAATTTAATTTCACAGTATTATTCTTGTATCACAATTAAAGATATTCTGAATATCAGACCTGTTGAATTTTTCTAAGAAATGCTAGTGAGAATATAAAATTGATAATTAATAGTAGCATTATTCGAATAATGAATTAAAATGGACGACTTTACTCCTGCCTTATTTTTCGTCTTAAATAATATTGTTAAATTATTGATATTAAATCGTAAGAATATTCTTTCGTAATGTGTTTTTTATTTAACACCTTATTTTAAACTTATCCTATCTTAAATTTAATTAATATATATTGCTGTTAGATGTTCAAAAGATAATTTTTCCTAGAAATAAAAATTTTTAATTAGCAAAATTAATAGAAAATTAGATGGAATGAATGCTTAAAATCATATTTTGATATTTTATTTCTTTGCCTTTCATTTAGATAATTGAATCAATTTTATACTGACTGTTTTTTGCAGGATGGTGATAAAAATTTTCTTTTGTCTTGTTTCGTATTACCTCTACTTTTTTGCATTGAAAGCAAATGAAGATTTACTGGCAGGTATTTCTTCGTCATTTGATATGTAATTTTCAAGCAAAATTTTACTTCTGTGCTCAGCATCTCTGAATTATTTATTTTTATTAAAAATCAGCATGTTAATTTTGATTGTCATAAGTTTGCATCATATCTTTATTGTGGGGAAATTGACTTATTTTCTACGAATTGATTACTTTTTGTGATCTCTACTTGAATTCTGATATTTTCGATCACTTACTTTTTGATATTATGCAAAAGTATAAATAATATGTATTAATCAAAAACGAAAGAAAACGTAAACAAAAGAGGATGAAGCAATGACTGTTTCGCGCAGAACCTTTATAAAAGGATTAGCAGCCAGCGGTGCAGCAATGTCGGTTTCTAGTCCCATTTTAGCCAATGATGGAAAACCTTCAAATATTAAGCCTTACCGACCCGATAACGCTCCTAACTTATTGATAGTATTTCCTGATGAGATGCGTGCCCACGCATTACAATTTATGAGAGAAGATCCGTCAATTACCCCTAATTTAAATAAGTTTGCCAAACAAGCGAAAGTCATGACGCAGATGGCATCCAATTACCCATTATGTTCCCCATTCCGTGGCATGTTTATGACTGGGCAATATCCTGTTCGTAACGGTATTACAGGCAACGCACATGATTATGGTGGAAAGGTAGGGATTGATTTATCACCTTATGCCAATTGTTGGTCTGATGTTTTGAAATCATTGGATTACAGCACGGGGTATATTGGTAAATGGCATTTAGATGCGCCATATGCACCTTTTATTGAAAGCTATAATAACCCAATGGAAGGTCGTTATTGGAATGAATGGGCTGCTCCAAACCGCCGCCATGGCTTTGATTTTTGGTACTCCTACGGCACATATGATCTGCATATGAAACCGATGTATTGGGCCAATAATACACCACGGGAAAAACCGATTTATGTAGACCAATGGGGGCCAGAGCACGAAGCGGATATAGCCATAAAATTCTTACAAAATAAAAATGGGCAGTACCGTGATAATACCAAGCCATTTGCGCTGGTTGTTTCTATGAACCCTCCGCATTCACCGTATGACCAAGTTCCACAAAAGTATCTCGATGCCTATAAAGGAAAAACCTCGCAAGAGTTAAATACTCGGCCAAATGTTAAATGGGATGTGGAATACCAAGAAGGCTATGGACCTCAATATTTCAAAGAATATCTGGCGATGGTAAACGGCGTTGATGAACAATTTGGTCGCATCGTTGATGAGCTTGAAAAACAAGGGCTTGCGGATAATACATTGGTTGTTTTCTTCTCTGATCATGGTAGTTGTCTTGGTGCAAATGGCCAGCCGACAAAAAATAACCCTTATGATGAGTCGATGCGTGTTCCGATGATGTTTCGGTTACCGGGTAAAATTCAACCAGGGCAAGATGATGCATTAATGTCAGCGCCGGATATCTACCCAACGATTCTAGGTTTATTGGGGTTAGAGCAATGGATCCCTGGCTCAGTTGAAGGAAGTAATTTAGCTGAACGTGTAGTCACTGGTGAGGGGGAAGTCGCTAACTCTCAACTTTATTTATTTATTCCGTATGGTGAACCTTCGTTTGGTAAACGTGGCGTGAGAACGAAAACACATACATTGGTTATTGACCGTCAGGATGGGCAACCACTGAAATATACGCTTTATGATAATGTAAATGATCCTTATCAAATGAAAAATGTGGCAGATGAGAACAAACCCATTATTGATAAATTAATTAAAGAAGAGCTTATACCGTGGTTAGAAAAAACCGGTGATTCTTGGAGACCAACAGAGTTTATTACAGCAACAACAAATAAATTAAATAAAAAAGTTTCAGCTTGTGAAGTTAAATAAATCATTTTTTGCCACCTAATAAACTAGGTGGCATTAATTAAAAAAATGAAAATATTATTCTCTAATAAAACAGGGAATCACTATCCTCGTGCTTAAATAGTACACAGCTTTGGAATAAAGATAATGAAAAAATTAATTATTGCTAGTGCAGTGTTATTTTCAATTTCATCACAATATGCTCTCGCAAATAACTATAAAACAACAATTGAATATCGTCATCAATATTTAGATGCATCAGGGAAAAGCGGAGATAGAATTAAAGCTTTTTTGGATACAGGGAAAAATATTGGATTTGAGTTAGATGCACGCTATGGAAATAAAGATGGTGCTTATGACGCAATGAAAATTGATGGTTCGGAATTTTCAGCTTTTTATTATACAAAATTGAATCCAAATTTAGTGGGGCTTGTCGGTGCTTCTCTTGATTTCGATAAATTAGGTTTAGTTTATGTTCCTTATGTTCGTTTAAATTATACATTCGATAATGGTATTCGTTTACAAGGCCGTTATAAATGGAAAGTGTGGGATTATGGTCAAGTAGGAGAAAATGGCAGTAATTATCACTCTAAAATCCAAGAGTTTGATAGCTGGATAGGTTACAAATGGGGTAACTTAGATTTACAGTATCAATTGGATTTAATGTGGGAAATGGCTGACAACGCTCAACCTCTTTACAATGATAAAAAATTCGATTATCAACACAACGTTCGCCTTCGTTATGATATTAAAGCAGATGATGGTGCTTTATGGCGCCCATTTGTTGAAGTGGGCAATGTGAAAGAAAATAGGTTTTCAAGTGACCGTCAAACACGATTCCGTGTGGGTATTCAATATACTTGGTAATATCATTTGTCATATAAATATATATTTGCCCACGAGTGATCGTGGGTTTTTTATTGCCGGTTTGCAAAGAAGAGAAAAGAATAAATACTGAAAAACAAGAAAAATGGCCAATAAATTGGCCAAAAGAAAGTAATGAAATGACAACTTGAGCAATGGTAAATCGGGTTGTAATGAATTAAATTTTGAGTTTAATAACTTCACTTGCTGCTAATAAATAGGCTCCAGCTCCATAATCCATATTATGGTCATATTTGACATCTCGTGGGTTGAACGCCGGAAGCTGTACCCAACCTAGCATTCCATTGGGGTGAATACAGCTTTGTAGTGCACACCATGATTTTTCGAGCAAAGGCAAGTAGCGTGCTTCTTCCAGTAAACCTTGGTTTAAGCCCCACGCTAATCCATAGCAAAATAATGCAGCGGCACTACTTTCAGGGGCAGGGAAGCTTTGGGGATCAAGTAAACTAGTGCGCCAGAAACCGTCTTCTTGTTGGTATTGAATGACAGTTTCCATTAGCTCGGTAAATAAATTTACATATTGCTGGCGGGCAGGGAACTCTTTAGGTAACGATTGTAAAATACGTGGGATAGACGCAATGACCCAACCAATACCTCGGCTCCAAAATACTTTTTCACCATTTTTTTCACGTAATTCACCACCCTTGCCATCAGGAATGTAGCGATAATCGCGATAAATTAAGCCAGTTTCAGGATCACGCAAATGTTCTATCGCATCCCAATAAGCGGTATGCATGTAGTCTAAGTAGCGATTGTCATTTGTTTTAGCTGATAACGCGGCAAAAGCAGGGGGAGCCATGAAGAGTGCATCACACCACCACCAGTCTTCTCGACCTGGTTTTGGCTCTGCTAACATAAGGTTGAATGCATTAATAGTGGGTTCAAGGACTTCTGGATGATCAAATTGCGAACTTACAGCTAAATAGGCTTGAGTACAGACATGGTCATCGGCAAAACGTGGGTTAGGTCCTGTACGAAATCCAGTATGTAATGTGTAATCCAATACACCAGCGAGATATTCGTTATCCTGTGTTGCTTGCCATGCAGCAGCAACACAAGACCACAGAACACCACGTTCCCAGTCCGTATCTTTAATAAAACGGGTTTTGCCACTACGACGAAGTACACTGCGTACTTGGTTTTTTGATTGATAACGGTAAACCCGTTTCATATCATCTAAAACCGTATTACGTTGTAATGGTTTTGGTAATGATGATTGTTCCATTATTTTCTCCAGATGGGTTAGCGAGCTAACCAGCCACCATCAACAGCAATGGTATAACCATTAATATAGTCACTTGCTTTGGAGGCTAAAAAGATGGCTGGCCCTGCTAAATCCTCAGGAGTTCCCCAACGGCCCGCAGGAATGCGCTCTAAGATAGCTGCGTTGCGATCTGCATCAGCGCGCAGTGCTGCCGTGTTGTCTGTTGCCATGTAACCTGGGGCAATCGCATTCACATTAATGTTGTATTGGGAAAGCTCGGTAGCGAGAGCACGAGTGAGCCCCATGACGGCTGACTTACTTGCAGTGTAAGATGGAACCCGAATACCACCTTGGAACGAGAGCATTGAGGCAATATTAATAATTTTCCCACCATTACCTTGCTTCACGAATTGGCGTGCAACACGTTGAGATAAAAAGAATAAGGTTTTTTGATTAATATTAATCACATCGTCCCAATCTTTTTCACTAAACTCTAATAAATCTTCTCGGCGAATAATACCTGCATTATTAACAAGAATATCGATATGACCCATGGCGGATACCGCATCATCAACCAAAGTTTGTAACCCGTCTTGTTCCATTAAATTCATAATAATGTAGTGAAACTTACGGCCTAAAGCTTCGACTTGAGCGCGTGTATCAGGAGCATCTTGGATGCCAACTCCAACAATATCTGCGCCTGCTTGTGCTAAACCAATTGCCATTCCTTGACCTAAACCGGTATTACATCCAGTGACAATCGCAACTTTTCCTGTTAAATCAAATAAGTTCATCTGTACCTCACTTACGATGTGACAGTACTGCCACATCGTTTTTTATTATGTTAAAAAAGATAAAAGGGTTATTTCAGATCTTTCATGGCGACATGATCCATATCGTGGAACACCTGATTTTCGCCAACCATTCCCCAAATAAATGTATAAGCAGCAGTTCCCACGCCTGAGTGAATAGACCAACTTGGGCTAATGACGGCTTGTTCATTACGAACAACAATGTGGCGTGTTTCCGAAGGCTCACCCATATAATGGAAAACAACGTTGTCTTCTTTCATATTGAAATACAGATACACTTCCATGCGACGTTCATGGGTATGGCATGGCATGGTATTCCATAAGCTACCGGGCTCGAGTACTGTCATGCCCATTGATAATTGGCAGGTTGGTAAAATAGATGGGTGTAAGAATTTATAGATGGTACGAACGTTACAATTCTCTACATTACCTAATTTTTCTGGTGAAGCTTGTTCGATAGTAATTTTGCGTGTTGGGTAGGTATGGTGTGCAGGTGCACAGTTCATATAAAAACGTGCAGGGGTAATCGCATCAGTACTGATAAACTCGACAGATTTGGCTCCCATACCAATATAAATAGCTTCTTTTGGTGCGATATCATAGGATTGGCCATCAACGATAACTTGACCTGCGCCCCCAATATTAATTGCACCCAGCTCACGACGCTCAAGAAAGAACTCAACGCCTAATGCTTTTCCTGCCATTAGAGCGAGTGGTTTTTGTGTTGGAACAATGCCACCCACAATAATGCGGTCGATATGGCTATAAGTGAGATTCATTTCCCCTTCACGGAACAAATTCTCGATCAGGAACTGTTTGCGTAAGCCTTCAGTATCAAGTGTTTTTGCATGCTCACTGTGAATTGGTTGACGAATTTCCATTATAAATACCTCATGATTTACTGATAGGTAACCGACTTTAATGGTCGGTATCCCCGAATACAGAGTGAACGTGTTCACCTCTGATGAATGTGTCTGTTAGATAAAAATTGTTATCAACAACGGCAAAATTAGCTTGACCCCCAACTCGGATGTAACCAAATTGGTCATCGATTCCAAGGTATTGAGCGGGAACCGAAGTAGCCATTTGTACGGCTTCCCATTCAGGAACATGCGCGAGTTGCACCATGTTGCGCAATGCTTTATCAAGGCTACATGTACTACCCGCAAGAGAGCCATCAGCTGTGCGAGCTTGCCCTTGAGTGACCTTCACCGTCTGTGCCCCAAGGGCATAATCACCATCCGGTAGCCCACCAGCTCGCATACAATCCGTAATTAAAGCGAGCTGCTGATAACCTTTCATTCGATAAGCTAGCTGCATCATGACGGGGTGAACATGAATGCCATCGGCAATCAGCTCTGCAAGGACATCGTGGTACAACACTGCGCCACAGCAACCGGGCTCTCTATGATGTAAACCCGTCATGCCGTTATAAAGATGCACGCCACAATCTGCACCATGTGAAAATGCGAGACTGGTTTGTATGAAATCAGCGGCAGTATGTGCAACACTGGTCTTAATATTGTGTTGTACTAGCCAATCAATAGCCTCAATGGCACCTTCTGCTTCAGGTGCAACAGCAACTCGCAAAAGTGTGTGATTAGCACATTGCACAAGGTCTTCCAATTCATGAATGGTCGGCGATTTTAAGTACTTAACAGGATGCGAGCCTCGATGACGTTCAGTGAAGTAAGGGCCTTCTAAAAAACTGCCGACTAACTGGGCTCCTGATGTTTGCGGCTTGGCGATAAAGTCACTCACTTGGGTGAGTGCGCGTTTGATATCATCCATTGGTGCGGTGACGGTGGTTCCCACCCAAGCCACAACACCGGTTTTGACTAATGCATCAGCGATGGTTTGCAACCCTTGTTGGCTTGCATCCATGACGTCTGCGCCAGCACGACCATGAATATGGATATCAACAAACCCCGGTAGTAAGGAGCGCCCTTCAAGACGGATGACTGGGCAGTGTTCGGGGGCGGTATCCGTAATTTCCTGTATAACACCGTTGCACACTCGAACATACTGCTGATAGCGAATTCCCTCAGGTGTAAAGGTACGATCCGCTAAAATGGCATATTGCTGTTTCATAGGCCATCTTCTTCACATTCAGGCTCTGACATCATAGCCAGTTGTTGGCGTAGATCTTGAATACTACTCGTGCCAATATCGTGTAAGATAGAAAGAAGTTCTTTTGCACCAACCCCTTCACGTTCCAATGCCGCATTGACAATCATCGGTAGATTAACGCCAGCTAAAACTTCAACGGATTTATCTTCCATCATAATTGCCATAGCGCGGTTACAAGGGGTTCCACCAGGAAGGTCGGTGAGAAAAAGTATTTGTTCACAATTCATGGCACTCATTGCTGCTCGCATTTGTTGTTCCAATTCGTCGGGAGAAAGGGTTTCAACAAAATCAATAAACACCATATTTTCCTGTTCACCTGCGATGGCTTTGACAGCGGAAGCCATACCGCTCGCAAAATTAATGTGCCCAGAAACAATCAAACCAATCATTGATAACTCCTTGCTGGTGGGTAACTTGGCTACCCACCTAAAAACAATTTAATACGATTCTGTTACATCACACCGAGTACATGGCCAATAACACCGAAGGCCAAGACAGAGAAGATAAGCACCGGCGGTTTTGCCCAGAAACCTGTCCCTTTCACCATTTTGAACATCAAAAAGACAAGGCACAGAGGGAGTAAGTTAGGCATGATTTTGTCGAACAAGGCGGTTTGTAGTTCGACCACCTTGCCACCTACCTCAACAGCAGCGGTGGTTTGTACTTTTATGAAAGTGGCGGAAAGTGCCCCAATCACAAAAATCCCCATGATGTTGGCGGCTTTCGCTAATTTTTCTGTTGCGTCGCTCATGTTAACCATCGCCGCAGTACCTGCGCGATATCCCATGAACATCAAGCCAAAATAGACAAAAAAGTGAACAATTTGGTACAAAAAGAAGAAAACAAATGGGCCGGCAATTGAGCCTTCCATTGCGATAGATGCACCTAATGCTAAAGTCAGTGGCATCAATGTCATATGGTCGATAGCATCGCCAATTCCACCTGTTGGTCCCATGCCTGCCACTTTCATTACGTTGACAGTAGAAGGCTTCTCTTTGTTCTCTTCCATGGCAACGGCAGTACCAAGTAAGAAAGTAAATAATTTTGGACTTGCATTGAAAAACTGTAAGTGATTTTTCAGTGCAGTTGCATAATCGCGTTTGTTATTACCATGAATTTTGCGTAGGGCTGGGATGATGGAGAATGCAAAGCCTCCCCCTTGCATACGTTCAAAGTTAAAGTTACCTTCCATAAATAGCCCGCGAAATGCACAACGCCATAGATCGCCTTTCGTGATGACTTTGCGGACAGTGGTATCTTGGTACTCATCAATGCCATCAACGTAGGATTCCACTGGTAAGTTTTTGGTTTCTACTGCTGTTTTGTTATCAGATACCATCTTCAAAATCCTCATTTTGTTGTGAGTTATTCTTGTTGTTGTTACCGCTGAAGAAGTAATACAGGGCTGCCGCAGATGCGCCGAGTATTGCTACTGCCATAATTGGCAGTTTGAGATAAGTGGTCATAACGAAACCAACAAAGAACACACCAGCCACTTCTTTTGACCACATGATTTTCAACAACATCGCGAAGCCAATTGCTGGAACCATTTTGGCGCCAATACCTAAGCCTTCGAGGAGTACTTTTGGTGTATTTTCATCAATCCACTGTGCCGCGTGTTCACCGAAGTAAACCGTTACAAAGGCGACGATCGCGTAGAGTAAAGAACGAACGGTAATTGTGGCGATTAATAACCGGGAGATCCCCGCCGCATCGGCTTTTTCAGCGTAGCGATCAGCTTTCCCCATAGTGAATGCGGTGATTGCAAAAAAACCGATAATGATCATTTGCATGAGAACGGCAATTGGCATACCAATTCCCATTGCTACCGCTGGTGATTGATTGGTCATAATGGCGAATGCAACGGCGGCGATAGTGCCTAAGGTAACATCAGGTGGCTGAGCCCCTGCATTTGGAACAAGCCCCAGCCAAGCTAATTCTAATGTTGCACCCGCAATTAAACCGACTTGCATATCACCCATAATCAGGCCGACAACAGGCCCTGTGATCAGTGGACGATGGATATTGAGTGCAACGTCATACTTATCTATACCGCAAAAGAAGGCCCATAAAGCCACGAGAGAAGCTTCATAAATCATAATAGTTTTCCTTAAACGCCTTAGTGTTAAGTTGTTATCTCAATCTGCTTATGCTGTTGCGAGAGTAAGAACATTAACGGGGGTTTGGTCTGGAGTATTTTGAATTGTGCAAGCTACTCCTTTGTCGACAAGCCGACGAAATGCTTCTAAGTCGCGCTCATCCACAGACACTGTTTTGGCAATTTGGCGCTTTCCTTCATGGAAATGCATATTGCCGACATTGCAGTGAGTGATAGGAACTCCACCTTCGACAAGGCGAGCAACATCTGTTGGGTTATTGCAAAGAATAAAGATTTTTTGACGAGGAGACGCTTTGTGAATGACATCGATAGTTTTTTCGATAGAGAAAAATCGGACAGCATATTCTCCACCTGCGGACGCTTTCATCCCTGCTTGCATAAAAGCAGAATTAGGACCTTCCGCAGCATCATCATTAGCGACAAGAATTAAATTTGCTTCAGTGTGTTTACCCCAAGTGATTCGAATTTGCCCATGTAATAAACGCTCATCGATTCGGGTCCAGACAATATTTGGTGTGTGCATATAATTGCTCTCTTATTATTAGCTATATTTATCATTAAGAAGGCATGAAGCCATCTTCTTGATATGAGAACGGGTAAATAGTGACACCTTGAACAACCCGATTAATTTCTCCAGTTGGAGATGGGTTATCTGGTGTATTCCCCAGTGCAATGGAACTATGGAATGCAAAGGCCTGCGCTAACATTAAATAAGGAAAAAATAGGGCTGAGTCTGAGCACCGCTCCATTTTTTTAATATAAACGAAACTTTCCTCTATTTGTGTGTCATCAGAAGAGGAGGTGACCGCGATCACTTTTGCTGAAGCATTATCGTGAATTACCTCTCTTAATAAGTCAGTCTCATACTGTCTGGTGTATTTATCGTTTGACAGAAACAGCACGACTAACGTTTCTTTATTGACGATAGATTTCGGTCCATGGCGAAACCCTAAAGGCGTGTCAAAGTTAGCAACGACCTTACCAGCCGTTAATTCCAACATTTTTAGGGCAGCTTCTTGTGCAAGGCCTTGTAAGCCACCACTACCTAAATAAATGACTCGTTTAAATTTACCTGCATAATCTTCACGGATACGGCGGTTAAACTGAGTGTAACTGTCGTGATAATCTTGGAAATAGGGTTTAATTTCATTCAAATAGAAGGATTCGGTTAAGAAAATACACAGCGCAGCCATCATCATGGATGAAAAGCTTGACGTCATTGCTAATGAACGGTCATTTGATTCTTCTGGCATTAAAATGGCTAATGCATTGGTATTATTTTGGCAATAACGATATAGCTGCCCTTGCTCGTTGCAGGTTAAAACTAAGTGGTAACACTGAGTTAGGCATTTTTCTGCCACATTAAGAGCAGCAACACTCTCGGGACTATTGCCAGAGCGAGCAAAAGAAATTAGTAACGTTGGTACGTTTTCCGCTAAATATTCTTTTGGGTCGGCGACTAGATCCGTGGTGGCAATGGCATCAATACGGCGTTTTAAATGGCCTGTTAGAACGGGGGCAAGGGCGCGGCCTGCGAAAGCCGATGTTCCAGCTCCCGTCATGATAATGCGTGCGTCTGGTGCCTGAAGCACTTTAGCTAAAAATGTATCAATTTCAGCACGTTGTTCTTGTATTAGCTGGTTTGTTTTTTCCCAGCATTCAGGTTGTTGCTCAATTTCTTTTGCTGTCCAGAATGCGTTTAGCTTTTCGAGTTCAGGTGTTTGATAGCTTAAATATTCCATGTCAAACCTCAGTGACTAAATTTACATGCATCGGCATATACCGAAAGTACGTCGCGAATTTTTGCAAAAATAAAGGATTTCGCTGAGCCATCGATCATGCCTTCTCTTAATTGTTGGAATTGATGTGGCATGTATTGGCTTAAAAGTGGTAACGGGATCGGTTTTGAAGATAAGTTAGCCATCAGCGTTTCTATGGCTTGGTTAATTTCTTTATCAGGCCAGTAATAACGAATACGGTCACTAAAACTATAAACGCGTGCAAAAGCTTGCTGCTGGGCATCACCATGGTAGTATTTTTGCCAAAATTCGGGCTCACGGCACATCAACTGTTCCATTTTCTCTTTTAAGTGAGAACACTGTTCTGCTGGGAACATTTCATTCTCAATTTCACACAGAGAATAGAGGGCTTCTCGCATAGCAAATGTTAAAGCCGGGCCCACTTTTAAAATAGCAAAGTGGTCTTGAACGAGTTGCTTATAAGCATCTGGTGTTTGGTAATCGGTTGAGTGTGCTTCAAAAACAAGATGAGGGTAGTCATCAACAACTTTACTTAATGCTTGTGCTTTTTCGGGTTGATAATCAATAACACCGGTATGGTCAAATTCCACGCCAGGTTGAACGACGAGGCCAATAACACGTGTCCAGCAGTCACCGACACCTGCTTTTTCGAACGCTTTCGCATGGCAGTCTAAGGTTTTTCTCGCGGCTTGTGGGTCTGTGACTTCAACACCTTCAAGCGCTTCAGTTGCTCCACCTGGTACGGGGACTTCCGTACCAATAACATAAACGATATCGCTGTAGCCAAATTTTTCTTTGGCGGTTTTTTCTGCAATAACTGCGAGTCGGGCGGCACGTTGTGCAACGATTTCATCCGTGAGTGGAACAGGGTCATCTGCACAGGACATACTGCAATCAAGGTGGATTTTTTTGAACCCTGCGGCAACGTAATGTTCAATTAGGATATCGGCATTATCCATGGCGTCAGCGGCATTAAGCCCTTGCCAACGGTTAGGACCTAAATGGTCACCACCAAGAATTAACTTATTCAGAGGAAAATTGATTTTTTCTGCTTTCTCAACCACATAATTGAAAAAATCAGCCGGAGTCATACCCGTATAGCCACCAAATTGGTCAACCTGATTGGATGTGGCTTCAATTAAAAGAAAGGAATCATTATCCAGCGCTTGGTGCAATGAAGCTTCAATAACAAATGGGTGGGCTGAGCAAACAGAATAAATGCCATTCTGTTTACCAAGTTTATTTTGCTGAACAATCTTTTCTAAAGGATGCATTAATACTAACTCCACAATCAACACGGTTGTATTGTTAATGGAGTTAGCGAGTTATTGCTCTTTATCGACGATGATCACTTCAATTTTATGGTTTTTCAACTCTTGGACATATTCATCAGGGATCCCAGAGTCTGTCACCAAAACATCAATATCAGCGAATTCACGGATCATATGACAGCTGCGTTTACCAAATTTCGTAGAATCAGCAACCGCAATAACAGTTTCCGAGATTTCACACATTAACCGGTTAAGGCTAGCTTCCTGTTCATTGTGTGTCGTGATACCAACGCGTAAATCGAACCCATCAACCCCAAGAAAAACCTTGTCAAAACGATAATTTCTGAGGCTATTTTCTGCTTGTGAGCCAGAAAACGATAAAGCATTTTTGCGCAATGCGCCGCCAGTCATTAGTACATCAACGCCAGCGGCTGTTGCTAACTCCATTGCGACATCTAAACCGTTAGTCATGACAACGACGCTATCCCGCGACTTTAAGTGTGTCGCAATTTCTCGTGTCGTTGTCCCCGAGTCTAAAATGATCGTATCGCCATCATTAATGAGCGCGGCGGCTGCTTTCCCTATTAATGTTTTTGTGCCCGCATTCTGCCCACGTTTTTCATGGATGCTAAGTTCAGCAATAAACCCAGTATTTGGAATTGCTGCCCCATGGGAGCGGACCACATAACCATTCTTTTCAAGAAAGCTTAAATCGCTACGGATGGTGACACTTGAAACTTTAAATATTTCGGCTAAATCTTCGACTCGTGCTTTACCTTGTTGGTTAATCATGTCGAGGATTTCCATGCGCCGTTCAACTGCCGCTTTCACTTTCATCTCCTTACGAAACCAAATGATTTACTTTCATTTGATTTCGAATTAAGTTTACTACGCTAAAAAATACCGACAACGAAAAAAAACAAAACTTTTGATCTCTTTCACAAAGTTTCGATTTGTGTGTTGTTTGCTTACGGATATTTTCAAATTTTAAATATCATATCTTCGAATAAGAAAGTATCCAATCAATAAAGTAGCAATAATTGTACTTTTACTAAGCAACCCCTGTGTTTTGCATAAATATTAGCAATATTTGCAAAAAATTCGCTAAATATAAGCTCAAAAATTGGCATAAAGTGCGATGGTGGTAATTGAAGTTCGAAAGGAATAGAAGTTTCTTTAAAGCAAAAACAAAAGTTACTGGGCTACTGTGTGTTATTTATATGCTTTTCAACGTTTCTGACTCAAATTAAACGCTTTCAAATTCTTTCATTTTTTGATTTTGTGATTTCAATCTCTTTTGGTTTTTCGTGTTTTGCGTAATGCTATAAAAATAACCTGACTGTTTCGGATTAATTTAAATGCCTGCAAACCAACCCACTTATTTTCATATGATGGCGAAACCCACCAGTTATCGCTGCAATATTAAATGCGAATACTGTTTTTATCTTGAAAAAGAAAATGTGTTTCACGAGCAACCAAAGGAAGACCTGCATGACGTTATGCCTGATAACGTACTACGTCGTTATATCAAAGACTATATCCAGTCCCATGCTGGTGAACAGGTAGACTTTTCATGGCAAGGTGGGGAGCCAACCCTTGCAGGGCTAGAATTTTTTGAGCGTGTTGTTAAGTACCAAAAGCAATATGCCCAAGGAAAAATCATCACGAATAGTGTGCAAACTAACGCTATTGCGATTAACCGACAATGGGCGCAGTTTTTTGCAGACCACGGTTTTTTAATCGGTGTATCTATTGATGGCTTAGAAGCTGTTCATGATAAATATCGAATTTCCGTTAATGGTAACCCAACTTTTGAGCGTGTGAAGAAAGCGATTCAGCTCCTGATTGAATATGGTGTTGAATTTAATACCTTAACCGTTGTTAATGACCAAAATTGGCGAAAAGGAAAAGAAACGTATCGAGCTTTGAAAGCATTGGGTTCCACTTTCTTTCAGTTCATCCCCATTGTTGAGGTGGATAGGCGCTTTCCACATACTCAAGGTGGCCATTATGCCCCTGGGCCAAATGCCGCGATGGCACCATTTTCAGTACCCGCTGAGGGATATGGGCAGTTTATGACTGATGTTTTTGATGAATGGATCCACCAAGGAGACATTGGCAAAATTTATATTCGTCTATTTGATAGCTTATTAGGCACTTGGATGGGCTATCCGGCATCAACCTGTGTGCAATCTAAAACGTGTGGGCAAGCGCTGATTATTGAATCTAATGGGGATGTCTACTCCTGTGATCACTATGTGTATCCTGCCAATCGGTTAGGTAACGTACAACAACACTCCCTTTCTCGTATTGTCTCCTCTAAACAGCAAGTCCGTTTTGGACAAAATAAATATGACAAGCTAACGAGTCTTTGCCAGCGCTGTGAGGTTCAAAGCCTTTGTTATGGCGGCTGCCCTAAGCACCGGATCACGGCGATAGAAGGTGAAAAATATCGCCATAACTATTTATGTCGTTCATATAAAAAGATTTTTCATCATACCGCTTTAGGTATGCAGTTAATGCGTCAAGCGATATCTGGTGGTGCTTTAGCTAGTGATGCACTTGGCGTAATACAGCGTGCTTACAAGCAATAATAATATTATCTGGAGATATTTTTGTGAGATTACCTTCTATGAAGAAAAGCCTCTTAGCAGGGCTGATAGCAGCAAGTAGCTTAGTACCTCCCATTGCAGCGAATGCAGGTGGTACACCGGAAAAGCCGAATGTTTTACTGATTATTATGGATGACTTAGGAACAGGGCAGCTCGATTTTGTGCTTGATAGCCTTGATGTCAAAGAGCTTGCGCAGCGCCCATCACCACAGCGTTATCAAGGTGATATTAATAAGATGGTGGAAGCGGCCAGAACGGCGATGCCAAATGTTGCGGACATGGCTGCAGGCGGAATTAAGATGACCAATGCATTTGTGGCTCATCCTGTTTGTGGCCCATCACGAGCGGGTATTTTTACTGGGCGCTCTCCTGCAAGTTTTGGCACTTACAGTAACGATGATGCGATGTTAGGTATTCCTCAAGATATCAAACTATTACCCGCATTATTCCAAGAAAATGGCTATGCCACAGCCAGTATTGGAAAATGGCATAATGCGAAGGTATTGAAAAAACCTAAAATTGCACCAGAAAAGCAAACTCGCGATTATCACGATAATATGATTTCGACACCGGAGCCAGGTTTCGCACCTCATGAAAGAGGTTTCGATTATGCATATAGTTTCTATGCATCAGGGGCGGCACTTTGGAATTCCCCCGCAATGTGGCGAAATGGTGAAAATGTGCCAGCTCCTGGCTATACTACGCATTTGTTAACGGATGAAGCCATTAATTTCATTGATGGGCACAAAGACAAACCTTTCTTTATCAATCTTTCATACAGCGTACCACACATCCCATTAGAAGAAGCTTCACCAGCGAAATACATGGATAAATTCAATACTGGTAATGTTGAAGCCGATAAATATTTTGCTGCGCTAAATGCGGCCGATGAGGGAATTGGTAAAATTATCAATACACTAAAGGAAAATGGTGAATTAGATAATACGCTAATTTTCTTTATTTCTGACAATGGTGCGGTGCATGAGTCGCCAATGCCAATGAATGCGATGGATAAAGGCTTTAAAGGGCAAATGTTTAATGGTGGCGTACGCGTTCCATTTGTTGCTTATTGGCCGGGGCATATTCCCGCAGGTAAACACAGTGATGCGATGGTTTCTGCGATTGATATCTTACCAACTGCATTACAAAGTGCAGGGATCACCATACCCGATAGCATGAAAGTAGAAGGCAAAAATATTATGCCACTATTAACGGGTAAAACAGAAAAGTCACCACATGACTATCTGTATTGGACAGGTCCAGGGACGAAACATTACAGCGAAGAAAACCAAGATTTTTGGCATGGCTACCATGAATGGATCACTTATCAACGCAAAGAAATTCCAAACAACCCTAATTTAGAAAAACTATCGAAAGGCTCATGGGCTATCCGCGATGGGGAATGGGCGCTTTATTTTTATGATGATGGTTCTAACCAGCTCCAATTATTCAATGATAAACAAAATCCAGCCGAATCGAATAATTTAGCAGCTCAATACCCAGAAAAAGTAAAAGAGTTGAAATCTGCTTATTATCAATGGATTAAGGATAAACCAAAACCTGTCGTATGGGGACAAGACCGTTACCAAGTCCTGATTGAATCAGCAAAATAAATACAAACTTTTGTTCTAATCTGCGCGCAAGGATGCGCCAGTTTGCATCATAGAGAAACACGTATGACAATACCGACTGAACGCCCAAAGCTGCCTTATGAGCACCCAGATATAAAAATTTATCAGAAGTTATTCAAAGAGAATATCATTCGAAGATTAATTAGAAAGTCAGCCTATCAATGTAACGATAACCACATCATCAAAGCCTTTCAAGATGAAAATCAACCACTTTCAGTTCTTTGCGAATTATTAGTGCGCTATACCACGGAAGCTTTTGTTCATTATCAAACATGGGGTTACTCTCACGCATACTATCCTGGCAGCCCAGGCCAGCAAACGGTGCGGACAGATGCCCTTGAAGGGGTTAGTAGGGTACTGCCTTTACTTGCTTCATGGCTAGTTCATAGCCAAAAAGCAATATTGAATGGGTTAAATTTAGCATCAATTGACCTTTCTGAAATCATCAAAAATGCATTTTTACATGGTACAGACCCTGCTCATAAAGGCTATTGGGGAAGGCTTGAAAATTATGACCAAAAAATTTGTGAATCTGCAGATTTAGCGCTGACTCTCTGGTTGAGTCGTGAGTGGGTATGGGATAAATTGGATAACTCTGCGCAACAACGCATTATTGAGTGGTTTGAACAGGTTAATCATTGCGATATCGTTGATAACAACTGGCACCTTTTCCCTCTTACCGTGCAATTTGTGATCCGAGCTCTCACAGGTCGAGATACCATTGCAATGTGGCGGTATGAAAGAGTGAAACAATTTTACGTGGGTGATGGCTGGTTTCGGGATGGCGCGAAAGGTAACTTTGATTACTATAATGCATGGGGCTTTTACTATTCATTATATTGGCTGAACCAAATTTGCCCCCACTTCGATGATGAATTCATTCGTAGTTCATTAAATCAGTTTAACCATCATTATCGTTATTTTATGACACCGCAAGGCATTCCATTTTTTGGCCGCAGTGCATGTTATCGCCTCGCGGTGTCCGCGCCTTTATTAGCCGGTGTTGATTTAGGTGGGGATGCTGTGAGTGTGGGGGAGGCTAAAAACGCACTAGAAAGTACTTTGCGTTATTTTATTGGTCATGGTGCCTTAAAAGCGGGAGCGCCAACTCAAGGTTTATTTAGCTATGATGCCCGCCTAGTTGATAATTACAGCGGTCCTGCGAGTAGTTTTTGGTCATTACGTGCTGTAATTATTGCTTTGTATTGTGGCAATCGAATTCAACTTTGGGATAGCCCTTGTAGCCCACTGCCAGTTGAAAGCTCAGACTTTCATTTCGAAATACCATCAATTGCGGTAACGGTTATTGGTGTGAAAGAAACACAAGAGGTCACCGTGATATTTCGTGAAGATTACCTCAAACAGCAATCCCCATTGACGCGTCGCTTAGAGAAACAATTATGCTCTCAGAAAGTAATTGAAACGCTACTAGGCCAATCAAAACGACCTAAAAACAACTTGTTACGTAAAGGAGTGACAAGTTATAGCTCTAAAATGACTCACTACTTCTAATCTTCCTTTCATTTGCTTTCAGTGCGAAAGAAATAGAAATGTGATTTAGATCTTTTACCTTTCTGTTTCTTTCGTTTAATATTATTCGAAATTAATCGAAAGCTGAGAGGCGATTATGTACTTGGTATCTACCCGTAATATGTTGAACAGAGCCCAACTGGGAGGCTATGCAGTTCCTGCATTTAATATTCATAATTTAGAAACCATTCAAGTTGTTATGGAAACTGCTGCAGAAATGGCATCTCCCGTTATTTTAGCAGGAACCCCGAGTACGTTTTCTTATGCAGGAAGTGACTACTTGATAGCTATTTGCCAGCAAGCGGCTGAGCGCTATAAAGTCCCAGTGGCTTTGCATCTAGATCATCATGAAGATATTCCAGATATTTTCCAGAAAGTCTCCGCGGGTGTGCGCTCTGCGATGATTGATGCTTCTCATTTTCCGTTTGAAGAAAATATTCAAATAGTTAAACGGGTTGTTGATTTTTGCCATCAATGGGACTGCACAGTTGAGGCTGAGCTGGGGCGTCTAGGGGGGCAAGAAGATGACTTAGTTGTTGATGCCGCAGATGCACTTTTCACCGACCCTGACGTTGCGATTACTTTTATTCAAAGAACTGGTATTGATTCCTTAGCTGTTGCAATTGGAACCGCTCATGGCATGTATAAAAGTGAGCCACATTTGGATTTTGCTAGGCTGGACGCAATCCGTAAGAAAACGAATTTGCCTTTAGTTCTTCATGGTGCTTCGGGGATCCCTGATACAGATGTCAGGCATTGTATTGAGCTTGGAATTTGTAAAGTCAATGTCGCGACAGAGCTAAAAATCGCGTTTTCTGATGCAATCAAGCAGTATTTCATTGAGAACCCAGAAGCTACTGACCCTCGCCATTATCTGGTTCCAGGAAAGGCAGCGATGAAAGCGGTGGTGATGGATAAAATTCGTGTTTGCAAAAGTGATGGAACACTTTAACAAGTAAAAATCATCTAGATTTGCTGGGGTATAACCCAAATTTATTGTTGATAGACCGCAATAAATCGTTTTGAAAATAAAAGGAATATTATGAAACAAGTTGCTGTTTTGCTCGCAGATGGCTTCGAGGAAGGGGAAGCGGTCGTTTTCATTGATATCATGCGTCGGTTAGATATTCATGTCGATGTCTTATCTTGCATGGATTCGCTTATTTTAAATACGTATTTTGGTACTAAAATTAGTGCAGATTATCTGTTAGTCGAAAAGTTATCCCATACTTATGATGCAGTGATGATGCCTGGTGGGCCAAAAGGAACTGACCGTTTGTATGCGAATGAAAAAGTAGTTGATTTCCTTCGGCGGCATATACATGAGGATAAGTATATTTGTGCGCTATGTTCTTCTGGTGCGAAAGTATTAGCAGCTCATGGGTTACTGGAAGGAAGGCATTATAGTACAGGGGACAAGTTGGCTGAGAAATTTGATGATGGCATCTATGTTGACCAAGATGTTGTTGTTGATGGGAAACTTATCAGTGCAAAAGGGCTTGGTGTAAGCTTTGAATTTGCATTTACCGTCGCAAAACATTTGCTGGCTGACAATGTTGATAAAGTGGATTGGCAAGCTAAGCATATATATTTTAAACATTGGCCACTTCCCTATCTATAACTTTTATCGGTGATCAAGATAAAAAATAAAGCGGGAATGATATTTTTTCCCGCTTTATTAATATTAAATAGCAGAATAATGATCAAAAATCAGAGTTAATAGTGTATGAAGCTAGTTCTCATCATGATAAGAATTAATTGTAATTTATCAGTATTATAACAGCTGGATTTAAATTAGAAATTTTCCGTTATAAACATTAAGCTGGTCAGATATATAATCGCCGGTAAGGAATGAATATGCGGAATATTGCTATTACAAAAAATAATATTATTTCTGGTTTTCAATGGTTCTTTTTTATCTTTTGTAATACGGTTGTTATTCCTCCGACTTTACAATCTGCGTTTCATTTATCACCACAAACCACGTTTGTAATAACCCAATATGCTTTTTTATTAACGGCTCTGGCTTGCTTGTTGCAAGCGTTTATAGGCCATAAACGCTCTGTGATGGAAGGGCCAACTGGGCTGTGGTGGGCAACAATTTTAACCGTAACCTTGTCAGAATCTATGCAAGGAACTTCTCTTGAGACGATAGGATGGAGCTTGGCTATAGGGATTTTTCTATCTGGGATTATTACCATTTTTATTGGTTTAAGCGGTCTTGGTGGTTGGTTAGCTGGTTTGTTCAAGCCGGGAGTGCTTGTGGTGTTTATGTTTTTACTTGGTGCTCAACTGGTCACTATTTTTTTAAAAGGGATGTTAGGACTACCATTTGGTGTTGGCAGTGAAAATATTACAGTTAATTATCCTGTCTTCTTTTTAGCCCTCGCAGTACTGATATTCGTCATCGCGATGATCATTTATTTACCTATGAGTATCAGTAAATATGCATTATTGATTGGAACAATTACCGGATGGCTTGCTTATAGTGGGTTATTTGGCAGCACGGTATCACCTGTTTCATCAGGGCAATGGGTGTTATTTCCATTAGGTAGATCCGATGAAATCAATATAAGTATTGTGCTGACAGCGATTTTGGCTGGAATATTAAACACATCCAATACGTTTGGAGCGATGCGAGGAACTGATGTTTTTTATCCCAATTCATTACCCGTTAAATCCTTATATCGGCGTAGTTTCATGATGTCAGGGATTGTAACAATATTAGCCGCGCCGATAGGCGTAGTGCCTTTTTCACCGTTTGTCTCATCTATTGGTCTAATTACTCAAACAAAAGACAGTTCACGTATCTCTTTTACTATTGGCAGCTTGATTTTCTTATGTGTGGGGGGCGTTGCGGTATTGACTCAATTTTTCCGCTCTTTACCGTTAGCTATTGGTAGCGCGGTTATGTTAGCGACGTATTTACCGCTGCTATTTTCTTCATTTTCATTTCTTGCGGATATGAAACTGAATGCACGTAATATTTATCGCCTCGCATTACCTATTTTTATTGGCATCTTTTTGATGTCAGCACCTGCTGCGGTATTAAATTCTTTGCCAACAATGTTTAGTTCTTTATTGGGCAATGGGTTACTCATGGGCATTATATTGGCACTTATTTTAGAAAATACGATCAAGTGGGATAACATTGCTTAATGTTTTGATAAAAAAAGCAAAGATGAAGGAAAATCTTTGCTAGAAAAGAAATAAAAAGGGATGTGATTTCATTTGGGCATTTATTTTTTAGTATAAACCCAATTTTTTATATCAATAGGCTTAGTGATAATTTTGTCATCAATCAAAAATTGTTGAGTTTGCTTTAACTTACGGATGTCATTATCCGTAATATTAACAGAATAGCGTTTAGAAAAACTATCTATACTATGAAAATCATGTATTTTTTTTATGATTTCAATATTAGTATCGCTTTCTTTAGCAAGTAAAATTTCTGCCTGATCGGGGTTATTTTGCGCATATTTACTTGCTTTTAATAAAGCAATATTCATTGCTTTAATCACCTTCTCATTTTGATTTATGAATGCTTCTCGCCCTACGATAACAGAAATACCTGAGAGTTCAGGTTCAGTACGGGTTGAATAAAGTGTTGTAATCGTCGGAGATTTATTTTCTAAACGGGCGGTACTTTGCTCAGTCCATACCATCGCATCAATTGCTCCGTTTAATAATGCGGATTCAGCATCATTTGTCATTTGAATAATATTGAAGTCAGATAATTTATATCCTTGTTGTTCAATAAATAGCGTGAAATACCGTTGCATATACGTTCCTCGTGGTAATGCAACTTTCTTGCCTTTAAGGTCAGCTAACGAGTGAATATTGCTCTCTTTTCTTACTGCGATATTAGCATTGATGGAAGAATCCTCTGACATGATTAATTTTAAGGGAACACCTCTCGATGTGGCTATAATTCCCGGAAAATCAGCATAAACAGCAATATCAATAGCATTTGTCGCTAGGCCTTCATTGACGGCTGGACCTGCTCCTGCAAAACCAGAAATAGAATATTGGTAATCAACTTTTTGTAGCTCTTCTTCAAGATATCCTAGCTGTTTTGCTAAACCGAGCAAACCACTTAAACGACCATTATTATCTGCTGTACCAATACGAACAATTTTTTCATTATTTTTACTGTCAGGTAGCCTTTCATCCCCACAACCAACTAAAATGAAGGAAATTAATACTATGATAGGAAATTTGATATAATTTAATAATGTCATGATATGTTCCTTCTAGATTTCATATTCACTTGAAAAAAGTTCTGCAGAATTATCAAAAAATTCTTGAAGAATAATTCTCTTATAATATGCAAAATCAGAACTACCTCGATTTCGTGGATAAGGAAGATTAATATCAATTATTTTTTTTATGTTTCCAGGGCGGGATGACATTATAATTACTCGATTTCCCAAATATATTGCCTCTTCAATATCATGGGTAACTAAAATCATCGTCAGTTGCTTTTCTTGTTTGATAGATAAAATCTCTCGTTGCATTTCAATTTTGGTTAAAGCATCAAGTGCGCCAAGCGGTTCATCCAATAACAATAGTTCAGGTTGGGTGATTATTGTACGGGCAATTGCTGCACGTTGTGCCATTCCTCCTGAGAGTTGTTTAGGATAAGCATTAGCAAACTCAGTCAAGTTTACGAGTTTTAAATAATTTTCAACTAGAATTTTCTTCGTTTTTTTATCTATATGGTCTAATCCGAAAGCGATATTATCAGCAATTGTTAACCAAGGTAGAAGCCTATTTTCTTGAAAAACCATTCCTCTTTCTATATTTGGTTCGGTTATCTCTTTATTTTTAAATAGTACACTTCCACTATTGAATTGGTTTAAGCCTGCAATTATGCGTAGTAAAGTACTTTTCCCACAACCACTATGGCCAACGATAGCAATAAATTCACCTTGTTGAACTTGAAGGTTAATATCTTCTAAAACAGGAAGTAACTTATTATTGATAGTAAAGTTTTTAAATCCATTTTTGATTGACAGCATATTTATTTCCTTTCTGTTCTTAACCATGGCAGCAGGTAATAAGATATAATTAATAAAATCTTATCTAATAATAAACCGACTATACCGATAACAAGAATACCCACTATAACGACTGGAGAATCTAGCATAATTCGGGCATCATTGATGCGATAGCCAATACCTGAGTTAGCTGCGATCATTTCTGCTGCAACGACTGTTGCCCAAGATAACCCCATTGCAAGCCTTAAACCTGTAAATAGGTTGGGAAGTAGTGATGGAATATAAATTTTTCGTAATTTTTGCCAGAGATTGAATTGATAAAGATTACCTAATTCAATATAAGTCATAGGTGTCGTTTGTATTCCATTGATGGTACTTAGTAATATAGGGAAAAAGGCACTTTTTATAATAAGAATAATTTTAGTTACTTCACCAATCCCAAACCATAAAATTAATAATGGTATCCATGCTAGTGGAGGAATTTGACGTATAGCATTTAATGTTAGGTTGAAAATTTGGTTTGTTCGTAGCGACAATGCCATGATAATACCAAGAAAAAAAGCAAAAATAGCAGCGATAGCAAAGGCTATTAATACTCGGGATAAACTAATTGATAAATCTTGCCATAATTGCCCAGAATATAATTGGAAATTCAAAGAATGCCATGCTTGCGGAATAGATGGAAAAATAACAGGAGAAACACCTCCAATTGTTGTTGTAATATACCAAATTGTAAAAATAATGACTGGAAGTAGAAGTAAAAAAAAACTGTTTTTCAACATGATATATAAACCTCAACTTATTTTATCGAAATATTGATTGAGGAAGCTCACATATGTTTTTGTATCCTGTAATCCAACGAGTTTATCCACTAATTTCCCATTATTTGAGACTGCAATAATAGGTATACTTCTAAGTGAATACTTTTGAAGAATTTCAACAGAATTATCTACAGAGAGATAATTGATTTTATTTATTGAGTAAAATTTTACTAATGAAGGTAATAACTCATTCAATACTTTACATTTATTGCACCAATTAGCACCGAAGAAAATCAAATTATTTTTATTTTCATTAATAATTGAATCGAATGTTTCACTATCTATTTCATATATTTTATCGGAAAAGAAAAATATGTCAGATTTTTTGGAGGAATGATTATCTCCAGTGCGAGCAATACATAAGATATCATCATCTGGAATTTTATGTTTTATTATCCCTTCGATATACACTCCTGTAATTGTATCTTTAGGGGCTGCATTTGGTAATCGAAATTGAGAGACATCCATAGGTGCTATGCTATTTTCTTCAGGTATATCTAATTGAGGGATCCAATCATAAGGGATTCTATAAGCACGATAGATCATATTATTGCGTTTTTTTCCTTCTCGCCAGTAAGGTGAGACATATTCCCACACAATCTCATGTTCAGCTGTTATTTCAATCAATCGCCCATTTGAGCCTTCGGTAATTAAAGTATTACCATTTGGTAGACGCTGAGCGCTACTTACATATGGGCTATAGAATCGACTCGAATCCATGGGAGATGCAAAACCTAGTTTTTCTGCATCATGTTGCCAAATAATTTCGAGAGTAACTGGGTTTATTTCTAATACTCGAGAACTATCTCGCCATGCATTTTTTAAGCCATATACAGATGAAGGGTTTGGTGCTCCATAACCAGCCCAACCTCCATTATCAAAAATTAACAGATTTCCTGCACCTGGGAGGCCATGAGGTATAATATGAGCATGATGAGGTCCGATAATCCAACCAAGATGATGAACTTGTTTGTCGTTATAATCTGGTCCTAATTGCCAAACTATTTTTCCAGTTTTTCGACTAGTTATTCCGATTATATTTGCTTCTCTAGAATCCCAAATAATGTTATCAGGATGAAAACGTTCGTCTCCATTATCATAATGTAGATTTGGCCCTATACGAGACATGGTATTAATATGTAGATAATCTCCCATGCCTCCACCAGCACTACGCATATTTGGATCACGATATAAAACATTTCTAGCTTCTTCGCTGAAATTTAATTCTGAAAAGTGATCGCTAAATGCCCATTGCCAGATAATATTACCTTGCCAATCTACTTCGATAAAAATATCATCAAGTAGCCATTTATCTGATATTTCAGGTTTGTAAATATTTTGATGGCATAGTATTAGAGTATTTCCGCTATGGGTTTGTGATGTTAATGTAGGAGAATAATAACCAACAGGGTTTCCATCACGTTGAAAATCATGATGTTGTCTTGCCATCCATATTATTTCTTGATTAGGATCTTGTATTTTTTCTAATTTATTGAATGACCATATAATGTTACCATCCCAATCAAATTGAACTAAATCAACTTGATCTTGAACACCATATTTAGGTGATCGCAAACCATGACTACCAAATAAATATCCACCAGGTAAAATTTTATTAGGGAAACCATCAACTCCTTGCCATAAATGCACTTCTCGACCATTCATATCAATTAATAGCGCACCTTTTCCTGGTGCGTTAAAAAGGGTATAACCACTAAATGTTTTTTCTTTATTGAAAATAGTCGTTCCTGAAGGATAAATACTTGGATGCCCCATATTAAATATTCCTATAGTAAATTTTTTCTATGTGGAATAATGGTGTAAAGGTAATGGCTTTTGAAATATTTTTTATTATGGTGTTATAACTTAATAGAACAATACAGTAATGTTCTATTAAGTGCTTATATTTATAATATTAAGTGATAAGAATATAATACGTAATTAATACAAAAAGTTAAAAATATAATTGATTTTTTCCTAGTGATGGTATGAGTATTGTTCATATCTTATGATCAGTAACACAGTATGAATGATATTAAACTATACATTATGTTAATTCATTTACTGATCGTTATTTACGGGCTAACATTGCGTTAGCCCGTAAAATTTAACGGCCTAAATAACTATCCCAATCTTTCCAAACGGGCTGTAAACCGGCTTGCACAAGGGCATGTGCGACTTGAGCGGCACTGCGGTTATCATTTGGGGAAAACTGTTCTAGCTCTTCTTTGGTATCTGCATAGCCACCCGGTTGGGTTTTTGAGCCGGCACTGACGTTGTTAATTGCCAATGGCACCACGTGATCACGGAAATAAGGTGATTCACGGGTTGAGAGTGAAAGCTCGACATTCGGCGCCAGTAGGCGAAAAGCACAAATCAATTGCACTAATTCGGCTTCATTCATCAGTGATGCTGGTTCAACGCCACCTGCACAAGGGCGCAAGCGAGGAAAAGAGATAGAATAACGACTTTGCCAGTAGTATTGCTGTAAGTACAACAAATGTTCTGCAACCATATAGCAATCGGTACGCCAACTGTTTGATAAACCAATTAACGCGCCAAGGCCGATTTTATCTATACCTGCTTCTCCTAAACGTTCTGGAGTGGCTAGGCGCCAGTGAAAATCCTGCTTTTTACCTTTGAGATGATGTAGTTGATACGTGGGCTCATGGTAGGTTTCTTGATAAACCATCACACCGTCTAACCCCAAAGTTTTCAACTCCTTATATTCATCTGTGCTTAGTGGCTGCACTTCCATCATTAACGAACTGAAATAAGGGCGAATGATGGGGAATGTGTGGCGGAAGTAGTCCATACCCACTTTACTTTGGTGCTCCCCTGTAACCAGTAATAAGCTATCAAAACCAATTTTGCGAATGGTTTCGCACTCATTGATGATTTCAGCGTCATTTAGCGTTTTTCGCTTAATTTTATTACTCATCGAGAAACCGCAATAAGTACAATCGTTTGCGCATAGGTTCGATAAATAAAGTGGCACGTAAAAGCCAACAGCATGGCCAAAGCGTTGGCGGGTGAGTTTCTGGGCTTTTTGTGCCATCAGCTCAATGTAGGGACGGGCAGCAGGGGAAAGCAGCGCCATAAAATCATCGAGTGTGAGTATATCTGCCGCCAAAGCGTGTTCCACATCGACAGGTGTTTTACTGTTTATCCGCAGTGTCGTATCGTCCCAATCCAGTGCTTGTAAGCGTTCTTGGAAACTTGGGATCATGATAAGGCTCCTAAAAAACGGGTCAATGGGCTGGACGCTTGCGCCTGTTGCTTCGGTGCAGCTAACCCGCTTTGATAAGCTAACTCAGCGGCTTCGACCGCGAGTTTAAACGCTTTTGCCATAAGTGCAGGTTGCTTCGCTACCGCGATTGCGGTATTGACTAAAACGGCATCGGCACCCATTTCGATGGCTTCTGCCGCATGGCTTGGCGCACCAATTCCGGCATCTACGACGACAGGCACAGAAGCTTGTTCAATAATGATACGGAGCATTTCTTTAGTTGCTAAGCCTTTGTTTGTGCCAATCGGTGAGCCTAATGGCATCACAGCGGCACAGCCTACTTCTTCCAAACGACGACAGAGTACTGGATCTGCGCTGCAATAAGGCAATACAACAAATCCCTCTTTAACGAGCTGCTCTGCGGCGAGTAATGTCTCGATGGGATCGGGTAGCAAATAACGCATATCTGGATGGATCTCAAGTTTGACCCAATTGGTACCGAGGGCTTCTCGAGCTAGGCGCGCTGCAAATACCGCCTCTTGGGCATTTTTCGCACCGGAGGTATTCGGTAATAGCTTCACACCCAATTCTTGCAGTGGCTGTAAAATACCATCATCTTGCCCACGTAAGTCAATACGTTTCATTGCCATTGTCACCAATTGACTGCCGGATGCTTCAATGGCGTCTTGCATTAGGTTAGCGCTGGCAAATTTACCTGTTCCAGTAAACAGGCGTGAGTGAAAAGTTAAATCTGCGATTTTTAACATTATTAGCCCCCAGCGATAGCTTGAAATAACAAGATATTGTCTTGGTCATTAATGAGGTGTGAATCCCACTGACTCTTCGGAATGATCACTTGGTTGATAGCAAGTGCAGTTCCCACTATTGGCCGGTTGAGAGTGGAAAATAATTGATTAACCGTCAGTGGGGCGTCGAATTCCATAGGTTGGTCGTTAATTATGATATGCATGTTTCTTCCCGACAGATTGGACATTGCAATGACGGCGTTAATTGCAATGTATTCCATTGTTGCTGTTTCCCATCAAATAAACGCAATTTACCGCTCAGTGAAGAGGGAAGGCCGACAAGTAATTTAATGGCTTCTAGTGCTTGTAACGTGCCGATAATTCCAACTACAGGCCCTAATACCCCGGCAGTGCGGCAGTTGCGCTCGGGTTCATCTTTGTCTGGATATAAACAGGCATAGCAACCAGTACTAAATGGCGGTTCAAGTACCATTAATTGGCCGCCAAACCCAACCGCACTACCGCTAACTAAGGTTGTATTGGTCATGACACAAGCGGTATTGACCGCATGGCGAGTGGCCATGTTATCGCAGCAATCAAGCACTAAATCGACTTGTTCAGCTAAAGGAATTAAAGTCTCAACATCCAACTTCTGTGCGACAACATGGGTTCTTACCAATGGATTGAGCCGATGCAGCCTATCTGCGGCAAGCTGGGCTTTTGGCTGGCCGATATCATCGGTATCGTAAAGTACCTGCCGTTGTAAGTTAGAAACGTGCAAGTCATCGTGGTCAGCTAGCCACAATTCGCCGACACCAGCCCCCGTTAAATAAAGGGACGCGGGGGAGCCTAATCCCCCTAAGCCGACAATGAGGACTTTGCTATTTTTGAGTTTTTGTTGCCCCTCGGGACTAATGTCTTCGAGTAGTAGCTGACGGCTGTAACGCATGAATTCTTGGTCACTTAACATGATTGAATTCCTTAAATCATCACTCACCCTGTTTTATGATGATAAAGCAGGGCGAGTTATGTGATTAAAAATTGGCTAGTTGGCAGTATTTCGCTCAATTAAATCCAACAACGTTTCTGTTGCAGCGCGCCAATCATCGGCTTTGGTAATCGCACTGACCAGCGCAACACTACCTACCCCAGTTGCTAGCACTGCGGGGACTTTATCAATAGAAATCCCACCAATGGCGACAGTTGGGTAATCAGGCGTTGCTTCCACCATGGTCTTAAGCGTTTCTAAACCCTGAGGCGAAGATGGCATCTCTTTCGTTTGTGTTGGAAAGATATGTCCCATAGCAATGTAAGAAGGACGCACGGATTTCGCGATAGCCAGTTCGTGCTCATCGTGCGTTGATATTCCTAACCGTAAACCCGCTTGATGGATTGCTAATAAATCGGTAGTTTCCAAATCTTCTTGGCCCAAATGTACGCCATAAGCACCTAACTCGACCGCTAAGCGCCAGTAATCATTAATGAATAAACGTGCGTTATGTTTTTTTCCGAGCGCAATTGCTTGTTGAATATCATCACGAACATCTGCGTCAGATTTGTCTTTGATGCGTAATTGGATGGTGGAAACACCTGCATTAAGCAGGCGTTCAATCCACTCGACTGAATCAACGACAGGGTAAAGACCTAGGCGTTGTTCAGTCGCAGGAAAAGGGTTATTTGGGATAGCTATAGTATTTGGAATAGATATAGCACTAGGCAATTTTGGCATTTTCATCCACCTCTGCGTTCACAATTTCAGCACCGTGATAGAGCTCACTGCCATGGGCACGGAAGGCTTCTGACATCTGTTCCATACCCGCTTCTTTTTCGTTTGCTTCTTTTTGGGCTGCGTAATCACGGACTTCTTGAGAAATCTTCATCGAACAGAATTTCGGTCCGCACATTGAGCAGAAATGGGCAATTTTCCCAGAAGCTTGTGGCAAGGTTTCATCATGATATTTGCGAGCAGTTTCAGGGTCTAATGCCAAGTTGAATTGGTCTTCCCAACGAAATTCAAAACGGGCTTTGGACATCGCGTTATCACGGATCTGCGCACCAGGGTGCCCTTTAGCAAGGTCAGCGGCGTGGGCTGCAATCTTATAAGTGATTAGCCCTTGTTTAACATCGTCTTTATTCGGCAATCCCAAGTGCTCTTTCGGGGTGACATAGCATAACATCGCACAGCCAAACCAGCCGATCATGGCGGCACCAATACCAGAGGTAAAGTGGTCATAACCCGGAGCAATATCGGTTGTGAGTGGACCTAAGGTATAGAATGGCGCTTCGTGGCAATGTTCCAATTCTTCCGTCATATTACGGCGGATCATTTGCATTGGTACGTGGCCAGGGCCTTCGATCATGACTTGAACATCATATTCCCACGCAATTTTGGTTAACTCACCAAGGGTATGTAATTCGGCAAATTGTGCTTCATCGTTGGCGTCTTGGATTGAACCTGGGCGCAGGCCATCCCCTAATGACAATGAAACGTCGTAAGCAGCACAAATTTCACAAATTTCACGGAAGTTTTCATATAAAAAGTTTTCTTGGTGATGGGATAAACACCATTTTGCCATGATAGAACCCCCGCGAGAGACGATCCCCGTTAGACGTTTGGCGGTCATTGGTACATAGCGTAGTAATACGCCGGCATGGATAGTGAAGTAATCGACGCCTTGCTCTGCTTGCTCTAATAATGTGTCACGGAACATTTCCCACGTGAGATTTTCGGCGACACCGTTCACTTTTTCGAGCGCTTGGTAAATCGGAACCGTACCAATAGGCACTGGGCTGTTACGTAAAATCCATTCACGAGTTTCGTGAATATAACGGCCAGTGGATAAATCCATGACGGTATCTGCCCCCCAACGTGTTGACCAAATCAGTTTTTCGACTTCTTCTTCAATGGATGAGGTGACAGATGAGTTACCAATATTAGCATTAACCTTAACTAAGAAATTACGGCCAATAATCATTGGTTCTGATTCGGGGTGGTTGATATTGGCTGGGATAATGGCGCGACCCGCCGCCACTTCTTGGCGAACAAATTCAGGGGTAATATTCTCCGGTAAATTTGCGCCAAAGCCTTGGCCTGGGTGTT
Organism: Providencia sp. PROV156; assembly: GCF_028480905.1. Classification (NCBI taxonomy): domain Bacteria; kingdom Pseudomonadati; phylum Pseudomonadota; class Gammaproteobacteria; order Enterobacterales; family Morganellaceae; genus Providencia; species Providencia sp. PROV156. The sequence goes on from NZ_JAMPPE010000027.1 coordinate 47,935, forward strand.
GTTGCAATAAAACTTCGCCACGAATACGTTCACGCCCCATATTTTCGCGGATTGCAATAAACTCCATTTCAGGGGTTACGATGCCTTTACGTGCATAGTGTAATTGGGTAACACACTTGTTAGTTTGGGCTTTTAATGGGTGGGGGCGGTTGTTAAAGCGCAGATGATCAAGACCTGCATCAGCAAGGCGTTGTTGGGTAAAATCGGAACTTAAATTTTCGACAGGTACGGTATCAGCTCGTTCACTTATCCATGGCGCACGAATTTTTTTAAGGCCTTTATGGACATTCAATTCAGAAACTGGGTCGCCGTAAGGGCCAGATGTATCATAGATAGGAACAGGTTCGTTATCTTCAAATTGAGGGTTATCTTTATCGCCACCAATCAAGGTTTGAGAGAGTTGGATTTCTCGCATCGGGACTTGGATATCGTCTCTAGAACCTTGTAAATAAATGCGCTGTGAATTAGGAAACGAAACGCCAGAAACGGTATTAATAAAATTTTCAGCGGCATCACGTTGAGCTTTACGGGTACGAACGGGTGCTGCTTGTGGCGATAAATCAGCAGTAGGGATGATATTTTGTTCTGTATTATTGGACATAGCAATTTCCTGACATTGTCACGGCTATCACAGTTTTATGTGTAGCGGGTTTATCGAAAGAAAGTTGCTTGTCAGGAGTTCGGAGGAGTAATAAAAAGACGTTGCGGCTAATTTTTCACCAAATGTGAGGTGATAAACTAACGCTGAGTGATTACTCTTGTTCCCTTCGCGGGTATTAACCCGATCAGGTTCCGCGGATCCCGAATTAACGGTCTCAGCCTGATGCATTGCATACTAGGCACTCCGACAAGAGATTTCAGTATAAGCTTTCCTCGTTATTCTTCAAGCGATAAGTGCGTTGGCTGCTCTCGGCTACCCAAGTCACATACTTATGTATGCTCCTTGGGATATCCTCATTTGCCGCCTTCTTCTCACTTGAATAATTTAGAGGAAAGTAAAATGGAATAAGGTTATTTCCTTGTTATTTTTCAAGGGATAAGTGCTTCCTCGTCATTCTTCGCGCGATAGGTGAGTCGATTTCATAGATTTACCCGAGTCACATACTTATGTATGCTCATCGGGATAATTCTATTTATCTCCTTCCTCTAGCACGAATAATTTAGAGGAACCTTTGAAAAGATTAGTTAGTTAAAACCAAAATTAAAACCAAGTTTGAAATTAAAATTGGGCTTACAAACTCCAAGTATATTGTGGCCAATTGTGTTCGAGTGCGGCTTGCGTTAGGCGTTCGTCACCGTTGATAATAAATACTTCATCGGCGAATTGGCACATCGGGAGATCGTTGGCGGAGTCGGTGTAGAAATACACATAGGCGTCAGTGATCGGTTGGTGGCGGACCCAAGCTAATAGGCGTTTGACTTTACCTTCTTTAAAGGTTGGAATGCCGTCGATCTCTGTGGTGTAGCAACCATCTTGTTGTTTGATATCGATCCCCATCGCGACATCCGCACCTAGTTTCGCAGCAATTTTTTTCACAATAAATGAAACGGTTGCGGAGATCACAATAATTGGGATCCTTTTAGCTCGATAATTTGCGATCGTTCTAATGGCGTCAGGGTAGACTCGCGGTAAAATCACGTTTTGTACGAAATCATCCAACCAGATATCCACTTGCTCAGCTTTTACATTGGCGAGGGTTTGTAGGTTAAAATGCAGGTAAGTCGGCATATCCAAAGTGCCTGCATTATACTGCGCCATCATGGCTTTATCTGCCTCCACAAATTGTGGGTCGCTAATGATTTGCTTATCCCACAGATATTGTGTCCACAATACACTGCTATCACCTTGAATTAACGTATCATCTAAGTCAAAAATGGCCAGTCGGTTTTGCATTATATTCCTATCTACTTATTAACTAAGTGTGCGAATTTCATTTTTATTAAACATAAGTTCAAGGCGAGTTCCAGGTTCAAATAAACGCTCAGATGAGCGGTTAAGTAAATCCACCGTCATATCACCTGCAGGGGTATTCACACTATAACGAATAATATTGCCAAGCAACTGATGGTCCAATATCACGGCATCAACAGGGTGAGAAATATGGCTACCGTATTGGCGCCCCGCTTCTTTGACATATATAGACTCAGGGCGGATAGCAAGTGTACCTTGTAAATTAAGGCCTAACATCGTATTGGCCTTTTCGGAATCAACAAGGTTGTAATGGCCCATAAACCGAGCGACAAATTCTGTTGCTGGTTGGGTATAAATATTCTCTGCCGTATCACTTTGCACGATCTGCCCTTTATTCATCAAAAAGATCCTATCGGACATGATCATCGCTTCATCTTGATCATGAGTAACAAAAATGGTGGTTAAGCCTAATTCACGTTGAATTTGGCGAATTTGCTGGCGTAAGTGCTTGCGAATCCGTGCATCAAGAGCGGAAAGCGGCTCATCAAGTAACAAAATTTGCGGTTTCATCACTAATGCTCTTGCGAGTGCTACTCGTTGGCGTTGTCCCCCTGATAGTTGATGGGGAAATTGTTGTTCTTTTCCTTGTAATTCAACTAATTCAATCACTTCAGCGACTGCTTTAGATCTGGCTTGGCTATCAATTTTACGCATTTTTAAACCAAACGCGATATTGTCAACCACAGTCATATTGGGAAATAACGCATAACTTTGGAACACCATGCCAACGCCACGTTGCTGTGCGGCTTGGTGGGTTACATTCTGGCGATTAATATAAAGTTCGCCATCATTAAGTTGTTCAAGCCCTGCGATACAGCGTAATAAAGTCGATTTTCCGCAACCACTTGGCCCAAGTAGGGTAATAAATTCGCCTTTTTCGATAGTAAATTGAATATCAGCAAATACCTGATTAGTGCCAAAAGACTTGGCTAAATTTTCCGCAATAACATAACTCATCATTCATCTCCTGAACGATTTAATCGCATTGCTAACCATGTCAGCAATAAGGTAAACAGAAAATATGACATCACCAGAGCAGAAGTGAAATGCCCGCTGGTTTGTCGCATATTGAAAAGATAGATTTGCAAGGTTTCATAACGTGTTCCCACAAGGATATTGGCAAACACAAATTCACCCATTAAAAATGAAAATGAAATTAATAATGAGACCAACATACCTTTGCGAATATTGGGTAACACAATCATCATAAAGGCTTGGAAGGTACTGGCACCGAGTAAATGCGCGGCATCCATTAAGTCATGTAAATTAATGCCTTGAAAGCTATTCGCAAGAGCACGATACATAAAAGGTAACGTGATGGTGAAATAAGTACCAATCAGGATCCAAGGTGTACCAACCAACATGAATGGTTCATCAGCAAATATTTGCAGCAAGCCCACCGATGAGACCACAGGCGGGATCGCAAAAGGCAAAATAATGAGTAAATCCATCATCCCTTTGAGTTTGGGGAACCGATAAAATACCGCAAACGTCATGGGTAAAATAATTAATGTGCTAACCAGTAACGTACCAAAGCAAATTATTAATGAACGACCAAATGCCATGAGAAAACGCGGGTCTTGCCACAATTGTAGATACCATTTAATCGACAAGGCATCAGGTAGCACAGTGGCTCCCCAAGAGCTGGCGATGGAATACAAAAATGTGGCAATAATAGGTAGCGCTAATAGGCTAGCAACACTGATTAGTACTAACTTATGAAGCAATAATCCAGAGGGTTTATTGCTATTGGTTATAACTGGGCTAATCGCATTATTATTTTGCATGGTAGCTCCGCTTGATTAACCAATGATGGATAGCCGTGATAAAAGCTAAGATAGCGATAAGTAGAATTGATAAAGCCGCAGCCATATTCGGCTCGAGAAATAAATCACCGGAAACTAAACTAGCAATTCGGATAGTCACAAGGTTGTAATTACCACTTGTTAACGCATAGGTACTGGCGTATGCGCCCATTGCATTAGCAATTAGGATAATAAAGGTGCCAAGTAAAGCAGGGGAAAGCACCGGAATAGCAACTTTTAGCCAATAGGTTAGCTTGCTTGCTCCCATCGTTTTTGCTGCGTCTTCCCATTCAGGTTTTAGTGCGTCAAAGGCGGGGTAGAGCAACAGAACACCTAATGGGATCTGAAAATAGACATACAACAGCATTAACCCGCTGGCGCTATAGATATTGAAATCTTCGATAATCCCCCATGACTTGAGTTGCAAGGTAATCGCCCCATTGAAGCCCAAAATAATAATAAATGCGAAAGCAAGGGGAACACCGCTGAAATTACTGGCCATGGTGGTGAAGGAAATCATTATTCGGCGAATTTTCCCTTGCATTTTATAAATGGAAAATGCCGTGATACTCGAAATGAATAAGCCAATTACACTGCAAATAATGGAAAGCCATAAGGTATTTTCAAACGCTTGCAAGTAAAAATCATTATTGAATACTTCAAGATAGTTACCTAATGACCATGCTTCTTCGTAGATAAAGCTATTAATAAGCACCCAAATCATTGGGGCGATTTGGAATAAACTAAACAGTACAAAGAATGGTAGCAGTAGCAGTGCAGCACGCCAATGAAAACGAGCAAAGCGTTTTTTTAACATGGCAATTTTTCCCTGTGGTTGGAATGTCTGCTCACAGGGGGCAGGGATATCAGCCATTACAAACCTCCTCGTAATAGCGCATCACAAACAGGTTTATCGAGAGAGTTGGCACCAAGTAAACGACAGATGGTTCCACAAATCGCGGTTTGCTCAATATCGCAGGGTTGATGAGAAAATTGCGAACCGACGACAAATAATGGGACTAAACACTCTTCAGGAAGTGTCCCGCCGTGGCTACGATCATTATTCATCCCATGATCACTAGTGATCAGGATTTGATAACCTTGCTTAATCCATGTGGGAATATAATTCGACAGGATGATATCTGCATGGCGTGCTGCATTACGATATTGCGGCGAATCAAAACCGAACTTGTGCCCGGTGTCGTCTATATTCATAGGGTGAATCAATAAAAAATCAGGGTTAAATTGAGTGCGTAAATATTCCGCATCGACAAATAAGTGATCATCAGGGTAATGGTCTGCTTGATAAAAGCAGCCATGCTGGATAGCTAGCGATTCATCGTGAGTAAAGCGGTCTCTTGTTGCGACGAAAGGCGCTCGGTTATACAGCTCACTCACCCAATAATAAGCGGCGGCGGCGGTCGTTTTGCCGGCAAGGCGCGCAAGAGAGAATATGCTGTCAAAATGGGATAAACGGATAATTTGGTTATTCACAATACCGCTTTTGACAGGAGGAACTCCCGTTAGTATGCACTCATATAAAGGGCGAGACATCGAAGGAAGCTCGCACTCTAATTGGTAAAGTGTTGCACTGTCGGCTTTAATTAAGCCGTTAAGATAGCCCATACAATGATGGGCTACTGAATAACTTAAACCGTCTAGGACAACAAGTATGACTTTCTCAGACATTAACTTTTCCTAAAATCAATACATTAAATTACTGCTGGTGGATCAAAACTTGTTGCTGCCACATTTTAGGGAGATTACGGGACGATTTTTCCCAACCTTCTGCATTCTTAATGGGTTGAACATTTTTATATTGTTCTTCTGGTAATAATTTGGCTTTAATATCGTCAGGTAATGTTAGATATTGTGCACGAATTGGCCGAGCGTAGCCTTCAGCAAGGTTTAATTGGCCTTTGTCACTGAAAATAAATTCACGAGCTAATTTTGCTGCATTTGGGTTTTTGGCAAATTTATTGATGATAGTGGTGTAACCTGAAATGACAGAACCGTCAGATGGGATCACAACCGTAAAGCGATCGCGGTTGATCTGATCTCGGTAATTCAGTGCGTTAAAGTCCCATAAGATGCCAACTTCGACTTCACCTTTTTCGATATTTGCGACAGTTGGGTCATTAACGGATAGGCGTTTTTGTTTGGCGAGTTCAGCAAAAAATTCAATGGCAGGGTTTAGGTTATTTTCGTCACCACCACGAGCAAATGCGGCGGCCAGTACAGCATTATTGGCTTGTGCAGCGATTCCAACATCCCCAACGGTGACTTTATATTTTCCTTTTAATAGGTCATCCCAGCTTTTCGGCGCATCTTTCACTAGATCATTATTAATCATAAAAGCAATTGACCCTGTATAGGCTAAAGCCCAATGGCCGTCTTTGTCTTTTGCCCAATCAGGAATTTGTGCCCAAGTTGTTGGTTTATAAGGTTGAGTCACACCTTTTTGCACGGCAACAGGCCCAAAAGAGGCACCTACATCACCAATATCTGCGGTCGCATTATTTTTTTCTGCGGCAAATTTGGCAATTTCTTGGGCGGAGCTCATATCGGTATCTTGATGCTTCAACCCATATTGCGTCGCTAAGTCTTGCCAAGTTCCTTTCCAATTAGCCCAAGAGTCAGGCATTCCAACGCTGTAAACTTGCCCTTCTTTTTTCGCTGCATCGATTAACTCTGCTAAATTAGCATCAGCAGCTAATGTCACACTGGATGCAGTCAATGATAGTAAAATCGCAGGAACGATAGTTTTCATTATTTTCTCACTTTTGAAGAACGGTGAACCGTATTGGTTACTTAGCATCCTAATTTTAAGAGGTGACAGTTAGTTGACCCTTTTATGACAGTTTTTAGACATTTTATGGAATGGAACGTCTAAAAAGTGTCAAAATTGATAATGAAAAATAATGAAACAAACGTTTGAATGACATTGCGCCAAAGAAGTGTATTGTGTCATTAATAGATTTATTTTTTCGACAATAAAAACTAACAAAAGATATGAAAAATGAATAAGTTAAAATTATCAGGAACTGAAAGTGGTTGGTGGTTTATCTGTTTTTCCGGGCGTTTGTGGCTACCTCATGGAGATATTCCACGAGGCATGGCAAAGGACTATTTGTTAGAAGGAAAAATAGCGACACCAATTGGTGAGTGGCAAGGGGAAATTGTCTGGTTGATAGCCGAAAAAATGCCATCAGATATGGCATCTCCCCGTATTGTTGCTGCGCAAGATGAGGGTTTATTTCGTCTCGCTGGGCGAGGCGTGCAATTGGCGGAGTTTTATCGTTCTCATCGTTATTGCGGCTATTGTGGTACTGCAATGCGCCATAGTGAAACAGAATGGGCGTGTTTGTGTGACCATTGCCATGAGCGCTATTACCCGCAGATTGCCCCTTGTATTATCGTGGGGATCCGACGTGATGACCATATTCTATTAGCTCAGCACCGGCGCCATTCGCAAAATCCATTATTTACCGTATTAGCGGGCTTTGTTGAAGTGGGTGAAACACTAGAAGAGGCTGTTATGCGCGAAGTCATGGAAGAGAGCAATATAAAAGTGAAAAATATTCGCTACGTATCTTCACAGCCATGGCCTTTTCCTCATTCTTTAATGATGGGCTTTCTCGCGGATTATGAGAGTGGTGATATTAAAGTAGACCCGAAGGAGTTAGTGAGCGCAAATTGGTATCATTACAATGAACTGCCTTTGATCCCACCCGCGGACACCATAGCTAGGCGTTTGATTGAAGATACGGTCGCATTGTGTCGTCAAAGTGATTATGAAACGGGAAAATAGCACAGCGCTGATATTGTTATCATTAACATGATACAATAATGAACTTCGCTCTTAGCCATTTGCGGCGGCCACTTATAATAATGGAGTAAATAATGACTGAGTTAAAAAATGACCGCTATCTACGTGCTTTGCTACGTCAGCCTGTAGATGTGACCCCTGTATGGATGATGCGTCAAGCAGGGCGTTACCTGCCTGAATATAAAGCAACTCGCGCTGAAGCTGGTGATTTTATTGCTCTGTGCAAAAACACCGAATTGGCTTGTGAAGTGACATTACAGCCATTACGTCGTTTTCCATTAGACGCTGCAATTTTATTTTCTGATATTCTCACTATCCCTGATGCAATGGGGCTTGGGTTATATTTCGAAACAGGTGAAGGCCCACGTTTTCATAAACCGATTATGAGCGCGGCAGATGTAAAAAACATCCCTATTCCTGATCCTGAAATGGAACTTGGTTATGTAATGGATGCCGTTCGTGCCATCCGTAAAGCCCTTGAAGGTAATGTGCCACTGATTGGTTTCTCTGGTAGCCCGTGGACACTGGCGACTTATATGGTGGAAGGCGGCAGTAGCAAAGCATTCACTAAAATCAAAAAGATGATGTACGAAGACCCGAACACATTGCATTTGTTATTGGATAAACTGGCAGACAGTATCATTTTATACTTGAATGCTCAAATTCGTGCAGGCGCACAGTCCGTGATGATTTTTGATACATGGGGTGGGGTGTTAACTAAGCGTGATTATTTACAGTTTTCACTGAATTATATGCATAAAATTATTGATGGCTTAATTCGTGAAAATGATGGTCGCCGTGTTCCTGTCACCTTATTTACTAAAGGTGGAGGCCAGTGGTTAGAGGAAATGGCGGCAACGGGTTGCGATGCATTAGGCCTTGATTGGACGACTGAAATTGCTGATGCTCGTCGTCGTGTTGGTGATAAAGTCGCTTTACAAGGTAATATGGATCCATCCATGTTATATGCACCACCTGCGCGTATAGAAGAAGAAGTGCAAAATATTCTATCTGGCTTCGGCCAAGGTGAAGGGCACGTATTCAATTTAGGCCATGGTATTCATCAGGATGTTCCACCTGAGCATGCAGGTGCATTTGTGGATGCAGTTCACCGTTTATCCCGCCAATATCATCAATAATTATCGTTTATTGATCTTCTAGGTTTGTGGTGTATTTATAGAATCTTGTAAGTACACCATTATCATCTATGATTAAGAATAATTTAATCTCATAAGCAATGGACGCATGATGGTTTTAGATACTCAATTGTTACGAAAAGAACAAACTAGGCAAGCTTCAAAAATCATTTTGCATGATGAACTTCCACCACTCAAACTGATTGGTGGAGCGGATGTGGGCTTTGAACAGCAAGGCGCTATTACGCGTGCAGTGGTAGCTGTATTATCTTGGCCACAGTTAGAACTTGTTGAGTATCAAATAGCACGAATACCGACTCAATTGCCTTATATACCGGGGTTACTTTCTTTTCGTGAAGTCCCTGGGTTAATGGCGGCGTGGGAAAAAATACAAAATAAACCTGAATTAGTACTCGTAGATGGACAAGGGATTGCACACCCACGGCGCTTTGGTGTTGCCTGCTATTTTGGGTTACAAGCTAATATAGCCACAATTGGCGTTGCAAAAAGCCGTTTATGTGGTGATGCGGTTGAGTTAAGTGAAGAACCCGAAAGTGTTCAGCCATTAATGGCAGGTGAAAATCAACTCGGTTGGGTATTGCGGAGCAAAAAACGCTGCAAACCATTATATGTTTCACCTGGTCATAAAGTAGGTTTTTCCTCTTCCTTAGAGTGGGTAAAGCAGTGTCTAAAAGGTTATCGGTTGCCAGAACCGACGCGTTTTGCTGACGGAATTGCATCAAATCGAACGTTTTTTAAGCGAATGAATGAGAAAATCAGCTAATTATCAGCAAAATATGTGGCATTGACAGATTTTCAGGTAAACTGCGAAGTATTAAGATTGATGAGTCAGAAATTATGTTAAGAAATCCCATTCATTTGAGGTTGGAAAAATTAGAAAGCTGGCAGCATACAACTTTCATGGCAAGCCTATGTGAAAGAATGTATCCGAACTTTCAAATGTTTTGTCAGCAAACTGAATTTGCCGATGCAAAAGTTTATCGTTCCATCCTTGATTTAGTTTGGGAAACTTTGGTCATTAAAGATAGCAAAGTCAATTTCGACAGTCAGTTAGAAAAATTAGAAGAAATTATCCCATCAGCAGATGATTTCGATATGTATGGTGTGTATCCAGCTATTGATGCCTGTATTGCGTTAGGTGAAATTATCCATTCGAAATTGAGTGGTGAAACCCTCGAACACGCAATATTGGTTAGCGAAGCATCCATTCGTACGGTTGCCATGCTCGAAATGACTCAAGCAGGGCGGGAAATGACAGAAGAAGAACTCAAAGAAATCCCGGCCGTTGAAGAGGAATGGGATATCCAGTGGGACATTTTCCGGTTACTGGCAGCTTGTGAAGAGCGCGACTTAGAGTTAATTAAAGGATTAAAATCTGACCTCCGCGAAGCGGGGGTGAGCAATATAGGTATTACTTTAAGCTGATTTTTGCATTTTCATTATCGAAAACGTGACTTGACGCAGTAATGCTGAGTACTAAGACTTCACATTTGCCCCTACTCTGGTCTACATTTAGGGGCGAGAAGAAGTGGCTATCGGGGGCGTGTATCAGGGGCTGTCAATTTGGCATATCCGACGCACTCGATGCTTTGCAAACGATAAACACACTGTGTAAGGATAATTTATGAATAAGACTGAATTAGTTGATGCTATCGCAGAATCAGCGGACCTGACCAAAGTTCAGGCAAAAGCAGCATTAGAATCTACTCTGAATGCTATTTCTGAAACGCTGAAAAAAGGCGAACAAGTCCAACTGGTCGGTTTCGGTACTTTTAAAGTTAGCCATCGTGCTGCGCGTACTGGTCGTAACCCACAAACTAAAGCAGAAATTCAGATTCCTGCTACAACTGTACCTGCTTTCTCTGCCGGTAAAGCACTGAAAGAAGCTGTAAAATAAGAACATTGTACAGCCGAATCACCAGAGGGGGTAAAAAACTACCCCTTTTGTTTATTCAAAAAGGGTTGCTGGTGTTGGGAACTATCTCAATGCTAAGCGCCTGTTCTTCTAATGCACCAAAGCTCCCTGAGTTTAGTGCAAGTGGTTTTATTGCCGATGATGGCGTCATTCGTATGTGGCGACTTAATAATGCAAAAAGCCAGCCTCTGGTCTTAATGGTGGTTTATAGCCCCTATAAAGGTACAGACACTTCCGTTAATTTCTTCGAATATCGTTCAGGCAATCTGTGGCAAATTCGCAGCCAAATCTTGAATCAAAAAAACGGTGATATCACCGAACAATTACGCTTCGATAAAAATAATGAGGTTATTTTTATGCAGCGTACTCAAGACGGCTATAAAACACCTCTTTCAACGGATGAAATTACGCGTTGGCGCTTTGAAGCTGAACGCATACTCGAGACAAACACCGCACTTATTGTTGGCGGCGTCAAACTCTATCAAGGTCGCTGGCAGCAAGGTAAAGTGACGACTTGTGAAGGTGATGTACGCGAAGTGACTTTTGAGCCCTATGCTGAAAATTGGTTACAGAGCCGTGCGAAAGTGTGGCATTCCCAGCTAAATTTAGCGTGGTTGGAATCTTCTGAGGGGAATCAGCTTTTGATGGTAGCGGATACTGATTTTTGCCGCTGGCAGCCTTCTAAAGATTCGTTGTAATATCTCCGCTCGTCGTCTTTCAATCCATAGCGTTGTTGGCTGCTCTCAGCTACTTAGGTCACATACTTATGTATGCTCCCTAAGATATCTTCGTTTGCCGCCTAGCTCTGAATTGAAATACTTAGAGCCGATATTTTTGCTCGTCAACTCGCAGCCTTTCGACCTTCAGCATTGTTGGCCGCGGTGACTTAGCCTAGTCACCTTGCCGTCTAGCTACGAACAGAAATCCTTAGAGTGCTTGTTTGATAGTACAAACAACAATAAAAAAGCTGATAAAAGTATCCTCTTATCAGCTCAGTAAATGGTTTGGTGCTTTGTATTATTTTATGCGAGCAATAGCGCGGTAACCGATGTCGTTGCGGTAGAAGCTATCATTCCAGTGAATGGTTTTTGCCACTTCATAAGCTTTGGCTTGCGCTTTAGCGATATCATTACCTAATGCTGTTACGCATAGGACGCGACCACCGGCAGTCACGACTTCTCCATCTTTCATGCGAGTACCCGCATGGAAAACTTTGCTATCAGCCGCTTCGGTGGTTGGTAAACCTGAAATTACATCGCCATTGTGGTAGTCACCTGGGTAACCACCCGCAGCAATTACTACCCCTAAAGCAGGGCGCTCATCCCATAATGAATCTTTACCTGCCAGCTCACCTTTCGCCCCCGCTAAACATAAAGCGACTAAATCTGATTGCAAGCGCATCATGATAGGTTGAGTTTCAGGATCGCCAAAACGACAGTTAAATTCGATAACTTTTGGGTTACCTGCTTTATCAATCATTAATCCAGCGTATAAGAAGCCTTGATAGCGGTTTCCTTCTTGGTCCATGCCTTTAACAGTTGGATAAATAACTTGTTCCATCACGCGCTGGTGTATTTCATCTGTCACAACAGGAGCTGGGGAGTAAGCGCCCATTCCACCTGTATTTAGACCTGTATCACCATCACCGACACGTTTATGATCTTGGCTAGTTGCCATTGGAATGACATTTTCACCATCTACCATAACGATGAAACTCGCTTCTTCGCCATCAAGAAACTCTTCGATCACGATACGATGTCCTGCATCACCAAAGGCATTCCCCGCTAACATGTCATGAACAGCTTCTTTTGCTTCTTGCAGAGTCATGGCTACGATAACGCCTTTCCCCGCTGCAAGGCCATCTGCTTTGATCACGATTGGCGCACCGACTTTATCTAAGTAAGCTAAAGCAGGTTCAATATCAGTAAAATTTTCATAGGCCGCGGTAGGAATATGATGGCGAGCTAAAAAGTCCTTAGTAAATGCTTTAGAGCCTTCAAGCTGAGCAGCACCTTTGGTTGGGCCAAAAATAGTTAAGCCAGCAGCCTTAAATGCATCTACAACACCAATAACTAATGGTGCTTCAGGGCCGACAATCGTTAAACCAATTTGCTTTTCTTTAGCGAATTGGAGCTGCCCATCAATATCTGTCGCAGAAATATTAACGTTCTCAAGGGATGGTTCTAATGCTGTGCCTGCATTGCCCGGGGCAACATACACTTTATCTGCTAAAGGGGATTGAGCCGCTTTCCACGCTAAGGCATGTTCACGGCCACCGCCACCAATAATCAAAATATTCATTACTAGGCTCCTAATAATTAGTGACGGAAATGACGCATATTAGTGAAAAGCATTGCAATACCATGTTCATTTGCAGCAGCAATCACTTCTTCATCGCGGATAGAACCACCTGGTTGGATCACACAAGTTACTCCAACAGCAGCGGCGGCATCAATACCATCGCGGAATGGGAAAAAGGCATCTGAAGCCATTGCACAGCCAGCGACTTCTAAGCCTTCATCTGCGGCTTTAATACCTGCAATTTTTGCAGAGTACACACGGCTCATTTGCCCTGCGCCAATACCGATAGTCATATCATTTTTGGCATAAACGATAGCATTGGATTTCACAAATTTTGCGACTTTCCAACAGAATAACGCATCTTTTAGCTCGCGTTCAGTTGGTTGGCGCTTAGTCACAACGCGAAGTTCTTCTTTTTCAACCATTCCTAAGTCACGGTCTTGCACTAATAAACCGCCATTCACGCGTTTAAAGTCTAAACTTGCAACTGGTTTGCTCCATTCGCCACATTCAAGTACGCGAACGTTTTGTTTAGTCTCAAGAATAGGCAATGCATCTTTAGCAACAGAAGGCGCGATAATGACTTCTACAAATTGGCGGTCAATGATCGCTTGAGCGGTTTCTTTATCTAATTGACGGTTAAACGCGATAATGCCACCAAAAGCAGACGTTGGGTCAGTTTTGAATGCGTTATCATAAGCTGTATGAATAGAATCACCGATAGCGACACCACAAGGGTTAGCATGTTTGACAATTACACAAGCAGGTTCTTCGAATGATTTAACACACTCAAGAGCCGCATCGGTATCAGCGATATTATTATAAGACAGGGCTTTACCTTGAATTTGTTGTGCAGTTGCAATAGAAGCTTCTTTTGGGTTTTCTTCTATATAAAAAGCAGCATCTTGGTGGCTGTTCTCTCCATAACGCATGTCTTGTTTTTTTATAAAATTTAAATTCAAGGTGCGAGGGAAACGGCCAGAAGGTTGGGTCGTATCACCATAATAAGGGGCAACTAATTCACCAAAGTAATTCGCAATCATGCTGTCATAAGCAGCAGTGTGTTCGAAAGCTTTTATTGCGAGGTCAAACCGAGTCGACCAATTTAGCGAGTTTTCGTGGTTATCCATTTCATCAATGATGGTTTGATAGTCATTACTATTTACCACAATTGCTACATCTTTATGATTTTTAGCCGCGGAGCGCACCATGGTTGGGCCGCCGATATCAATATTTTCTACAGCATCTTCAAGGGTGCAATTTGGTTTTGCCACTGTTTGGGCAAAAGGGTACAGATTAACAACGACCATATCGATAGGGGCAATATCATGCTGTTGCATAATGGCATCATCCGTACCGCGACGACCTAAAATTCCGCCATGCACTTTTGGGTGCAATGTTTTCACTCGACCATCCATCATTTCAGGAAACCCAGTGTAATCTGAAACTTCAGTTACGTTTAGTCCTGACTCAGCAAGTAACTTTGCAGTACCGCCAGTAGATAGAAGCTCAACACCACGTTGAGATAACGCCTTAGCGAATTCAACAACCCCTGTTTTATCAGACACACTAAGCAGGGCACGACGAATAGGACGAAGCAGTTGCATGAGATAGATCCCTTGGATTTGAATAAATAAGGCAATAACGAATATCAGTCAGTAAAAACTCAAAGAGCTTTTCTTATATACCTATTATATCTATTGATGAAAGCAAAGCGGAATTGGCCAGCTTTCCCTATAACAATATATAAGTCACTAACAATTTCAGAACATAAAAACAAAATCAATGCCGAAATTTCGAGCCAATTGTAACGCAAACGTTTGCGTAATGCGCGATAATTTTTAAATTATTTTCATGTTGTGGATAACTTCGTGTATAAGTCGGTATAAGTAGGGGTTTTGCTGTGTAATGCAGCAGTTGAATAAAAAAATGC
>NZ_JAMPPE010000028.1:0-58288 GCF_028480905.1 Providencia sp. PROV156
TATCCCTACACAATTTGCCGCCCAATCCGTGTCGGCAATTTTTTTATTACCAGGTCTGGTTTATTAAACATTCGATATTGATTTATGTTCATTAACTATGTTAAAAAGCTGATACCTATTATTACAATTAGATCACTCATCAAGATTCCCTTACCGCCTCCGTCATGGCGGTATTTTTTTAATTCATTTTGGCAAATAACCGATTGAATTGTAATTTACAGCGACGAATGCAGCGTCCATGTAGAGTTTTCATGGCAAGCCCCTTAATGATTTGTAAGTTAATTTCATTTCTTGATAAAGTTTTGTACCTTCACCAGCATCGTAAAGCTCTTTCCATTTAACCCAATTATCGATAACGGCAGACCACTGAGGCGCACATGCTTTCATTTCATGTAATTGGCTTGCTAGCTCTGGCACTGCTTCCAGTAATCGAATACAGCGACCTAAATCAGCACCATCCCAAGGGTAATGATGTGGAGCGCTAAATTGACCAGAAAGAACGGAAGCCATATATTTAGAACTCGCCCCCACATCATCACTAGCAAGCCATGCAGCAAGACCCATACCTTCAGAAGTTTTAACAAGTGGCTTTTTAAATTCCTCACAAACCAAATTTGCAGCCTTAATAATGGCATTCATATAACGAGGTTCAGCAGGTATGCCGGGTATTTGTTTTTCTATTTCAGTAGAAATAGCGGAAATTAAATTAATTTGGCTAAGTTGCATTATTAATACCCTCGTTATTAATAATCGTTGTTGTAATGAATCTCATCAGCGTCAGATTCATCTAAAACTAACAGGCTACCGCCGTAATAAAGCGCACCAACAAGGCGCTCAAACTCAGAACGGAACTGAACAACTTGCTTACCAAGCGTGTCATGGTATTCAAGCTCACCAGCGTATAGGCTGTAAACTGGATACCCATCATGCATAACTGCTACGTCTTCACGCATTTCTCTAGTGGTTTTTTGATGGAAGCTAAGGTGGGTATCGCACTGATGATATTTTTCTTTGCTTCTATGGCTGTATAGAGAGTCGCTAGCTGGTTCTTTCTCCAAGCCGATATGAAAAAATCCTTTTTCCCATGTATATTCTCCCTCGGAAATAACCACTAGAGGTCTTCCCCAGCCCTCATGAGCCGCTTCTTCTTGGTATTGATCTACGTATGCCTTCCAAAGGTCAGATGCTTTGATATATTTTGGAATTTCATGTGATTTGATAAATTTCAATACCAAATCTTTCATGCCGTTAACCATTTGCTCGCTGACACCATTCATTTCCCATTGGCTAGAAAGCTCTTTAGCCATTAATAGGTTATATTTAGGTAGGTCGACCACTTCACTAATATTTTCAGGAAGTGCTGATTCAAGGGCTTTTTTAACTCGGTCAGGAAAATTTCCCCAGCTAAAAGTATCTTTAATTGCTTTTTCATAAAGACTTTTAACATGAGTACCGATCATTTCTGCATACTCGGGGGATTTTTCAAACTCAGAACAATGTTTAGCGATATCATTTGCCAAGCTATCAGCAATAATATTTTTTCCTTTCGGCATAATTAATACTCCACGCAAAATTTAGATAATAAGAGTCCGTCTCTTAATAAAGAGAATTAAATTCCTTGGTGTTGGTTAAATTATTTAAAGCTTGGCTTCGCCGCCAAGTGAATCAATTAATGCTTTTATTAAAATATTTAATTCAGAAATAATTAAGAAGAAATCAGCATCAAAGCGTTGGTTATAATCTTCTCGTTCGATATCATCATTAGTTTCTAAAAATGCGGAATCAAATTTAAGCTTAGATAAAACAAAACTATCATCAATACAGAATGTAACCCTATCTTCATAACCTAATGATAATTTAGTGACTAATTTACCTGCTTCAATATTCGTTTGAATTTCATCAGAAATTAAGTCTTGTTTTGTATATTTAGCAATTCCACCTTCTTCAAGGATGGCTTTCATTTCTGATTGCTCACCAAATATAAAGCCTTTTGGTAATTGCCCGCTTCTAACCCATTCTGTTAGCGTTAATTCAATAGGGTCTTTCATCGTTAACGGTACGACAGGCAGAGAACCAAGAGCCTTACGTATCATTGCAAAACAATCTTCAGCACGTCGGTGTGACGATACTAGCGCAGCAATAAAGCCATCAGTAAGATTAACCCATACATCGAAACGAGTATACTTAGAGAACGCACGAGGTAGCAGTTCCTGAATAACTTCATCTTTAATGGCTTGGCGTTCAGCTTTCTTTAATTTTCTACCCTGATCTGCTTCTAGCTTCTCAATTTTTTTATTTAACTCATTATTGATAACAGGAGTTGGTAGCATTTTATCTTCTTTAAAAAGAGATATAAGCATCTGGTCATTAACTTTATGAGTCAAACAATCAGAATTACCAATGCCAAGTGGTGGAATGAAGCCAAAACGTTGCATATCAAATGAACCGCAAGGCTCATATTTTAAATTTGATAACTGCTCTTCGATATTATTAAAATCAATATCGCGAGTTATCCGATAAATAACTAGATTTTTAACATTAAAAACACTCATGAGATATCCTCAAATATAATTAACTCCACACAATAAATAAGACCACTGACAAATAATGAATATATTTACCTAGTATGAACACTGAATATCAGTGGCCTTATGTATTATGAAAAAGGGTGGCTACTGAATAGAACATTATCATCAACCTCGTAGAGTGGAAGATTCAGGTCACCACCAAAACTATCAATAACTACTTACTAGCACTGGCATTATTTCTTTCAGCTAAAACACGTTGATAAATTTCTTCACGATGTACTGATACTTCTTCGGGGGCAGCAACACCAATCCGCACTTGGTTTCCTTTGACCCCTAAGATTTTAATTTTAATATCATCGCCGATCATGACTTCTTCACTGACTCTACGGGTTAAAATAAGCATTCCCATACTAAGACTCCACACAATTTAATTCAGTTAAGCACTAACAGTAACTGCACACATATCCATGCACTCTGCAATTTCTTCGTCGAGCTTTTCGAGTTTAGATTGCAGCTCATCACGTTCATTGCGTAGTTTTTGCAGGTTGTTAATTTGTTTGGCTTTTTCTAGTATCCACTCGCGCACATCATCCTGCGACATTGGCACACTAAAAGTTACGATTGGTTCATTTGAATTGGTTTGCATAATCTGACCTTATTAATGAAAGTTGTTATTAATTGTTTTCACCTAAACATCTTTAAGTTGTAATTTAGTTGTATTTAACGTCCTTGTCAACAACTTTATGTTGTTTGATTTAATTTAAAGAAAATTAAAGGATATACAAATAAATAGGAGAAACTATGAACATCAACCCGGCTTTCAACTACAAAAGAAATCGAGACAAGTTATTTGCTAACCTGATTTCGATTATTGATGGTGTTTTGTCCGATTGCGAACTATCAGATTCTGAGATTTTATATATCACGACATGGCTCTCCGATTCTGAAGTGATTTCTAGCAATCCATTTGTAATGCTTTTACAAGAGAGGATATCAAGGGTTTTAGAGGATGGAGTGATAACGGCCGAAGAAAGGCAAGAGATAAAGCAGACGCTATTAGATGTGCAGCGGGCTATAATGGACATGCCTAATGTTGATTTGTATTCTAAAGAGTCAGATATTAATCTGTTAAATGGGCTCTGCAAAGGGATTGTGGCAGACAAAGATTTAAGTATAGATGAAATTAACTACTTAGATTGGTGGTTAACTCAAAATGGGATGTTGAAAAGAAATTATCCCGGAAAGCATTTATATCAACTAGTTAAAACAATCAAGGAAGATGGGGTTATAGATCAAAATGAAAGCGATTTGCTATATAAAGCTTTAGTTGACTTTTCAGGCACGGATTTAAATACTGGGATTGTTGATGGGCTATCATGTCAATTACCATGCGACGATATTGATTCCCTAGATCTATACGGAGCGTCTTTTTGCCTAACAGGAAACTTTGTTTTAGGCAAAAGGTCTATTGTATCAAAAATGATAGAAGATGCTGGAGGCTCCGTTACTGATAGGGTGACCCAGTCTACAGATTACTTAGTAATCGGAGGGTTATCCTCACGAGACTGGCGATATTCAACACACGGAAGAAAAATAGAAAAAGCCATTGATGATAGAGATAGCGGTAAGTCCAGCGTGAAAATTACGACTGAAGATATCTTAATGAAATACTTACCAGCTTCTTGATGACCAAAAAACCCTGCCAATTACATGAACTCTGACGACAGACTCACTTCTAGGTACCTGCTCGTCAGGGTATTCATCTTTATTAAAGCTCCGTATGATAAGCCCGCCGTCGGGTCTATATACGAGAATTTTTACACGCAACAGCACCCCATCCCTTATAGCGTAAAGATCACCATCTTTAATCTTTTTATTGCTAATATCAATAGCTACTAGATCACCGCTATTTAGTACTGGGTAAAGGCTATTGCCAATTATTTTAACGATTCTAGCGTTGCTAGCACTAACACCGTATTTACGTAGCTCACCCCTACGGAATGGGTATGTGTACTCTTCCGATTCAACAACTTCAGCATTAGCCCCGCAACCAGCGGCAAGTTCAATATCTAGCACTGGTATATCCACAAAATCAGCATCACTATATACAGAAACATCCTCCCATTCTTTTACTTCAAAGTCGGTCTTCTTTCCATTTTCGTCGCGAACACCAAATTGAAGCCAATGAGCGGAAACATTTACTGCCTTAGCAATGTCAGCAATTCTCCTAGGAGCGTTAGTTTGGCCTGATTCGATTTTTTGTATTGATTGTTGGCTAACACCAACTTTCTCAGCAAGATCCGCTTGGCTCATTCCTGCTTTTATTCTTGCCTCTAACAACCTTTTAGCTATCGACATTATATTCCCTCCCTCGTAATTGTATTTTACAACTTTAAGTGTTGAAGTTTCCAACATCTAAAAGTTGTCAAAGTTGTTATTCTGGATTAATATAAAGTTGTTAATAACAACTTTGGGGGAGTTATGGTGCACGTAACCAATGAATCATGCATTACTGGATTGCAGGCCGCAATAAATGCAGCTGGTGGACAAACGCAGTTAGCAAAGCGTATTAGCGAGCTTCTAAATAAACCAGTAAAACAACAACAAATATGGAATTGGCTCAACAGAAATAAAAGAGTTCCCGCCGATAAAGTGCTTGTTGTCGAGCAGGCGTCAGGTATTTCAAGAAGTAAATTACGCCCTGATTTATATCCATAACAATTAAAAGTTGTTATCAAATTTATCAGAGGAAAGTCGCTAAGTTAACTACAAGAATAACAACGGAATTGTAGATATGTGCAAACAAACATTAAAAGAAGTCGTGAAAGAAATGTGTAAAGCATTCCCTGGTGGTCGTTCAGCGATGGCTGGTGCATTAGGTATTTCTGAAACCACATTCAATAACAAGTTGTATGAGAAAAACGGCTGTCGTTTCTTTGAAAATGATGAACTTGAAGCGATTGAGGAATTATCAGGTACCAAAGCGCTGGTGGCTTATCACATGGAACGTCACGGAATTACACCGGCAGTAAAAATTGAAGCTGAGAGCTTAGATACGGTTGAGTTATTTGATATTCAAATGCGCCTTGGTGCAATGCAAGGGGCTTTAAGCGTTTTAATCAAAGACAGTATTTCTGATGGCGTTCTAACACCAGATGAAACAAAGGCTATCTACAGAAAGATGGAAAAAGTCTTTGCTTATGCGCTTGGGTTTGTTGGTTCTTTGGAAAGTGTTTATGGGATTAAACCATGATGAGCATAACTAGAAAGGTTGACGCCCCAGATATGTGGTCCGAGGCGTCGGGTGCTAATAACAACTTGTGTGGAGTAACTAGCATGAGCAGTGTAAACCAATTTCAATCAAAAAAGCAATTTAGATGCTTACCTGTATCGAAATGTGGTCCGTTTCAATATGTAGAAATCATAACCTCAGCTGACGAGTCGGGCAACTACCAGACCGAACAACAATTGGTAGATAGCAAAGCCCTAAGAGATAGCTGGGCTAAATACTATTTCCGCAGTGGGAGAGAGGTTAGTGAGCAATGAAAAGCATAAAAACCTTAATCGACACTTCCGAGATAAGCGAGGCCGTATTGTCCATGTTGTTGAGTGGGACAAACCAAGGCAACGGGTTGTTTTCATGCTCGATGACTATGAGCACCCCTGTTTTGAGCCCCTCGAACAATTCAAAAAATATTACACAGAAGTTAAGTAAGGTGGCTGTATGAGTAGCTTATTACTCCTTAAAACCCGCCCACAAATTGTTATACCTGAGCTGGCGGTTCGCTTGGGCTTGAATGAGGCTTTGTTGCTTCAGCAAGTTCAATACTGGCTATCTGAAACCTCGTCAGGTGTTGATCATGACGGTAGGCGCTGGGTTTATAACACTATTGAAGAATGGCGTGAACAATTCCCGTATTTTTCCGAATCCACAATTAAGCGTGCATTTAACAATTTAAAAAAGTTGGGTGTATTAAATATTGAGCAAATCAATAAACGCACCCATGACCGCACAAATTATTACTCTATAAATTATGAACATGCGTTGTTATCCGATGAGGTCAAATTGAACTCATCGAACAGTTCAGCCGAAGCCTCTCGAACAGGTCAAAATGACCTTATCGATAAGCGCAAAATGAAACGTTCGAACAGTACCAAAATGACCTCATCGAACGGGGCAAATTGCCCTGATCTTACAGAGAGTACTACAGAGAATACTCAAGAGATTACAACAGAGAGTAACTCTTTTTGTCAGGCTCATGCTGAGCCCGACCATGCGCAAGCTGTTTTAGATCATTTCAACAAGGTCACTAACTCAAGTTATCGCGATGGTAAAACAACTATGGGCCATATCAGAGCCCGTCTAGCTGAAAATTACACCTCAGATGATTTAATTCTGGTGACTGACTACATCACAGCCAAGTGGCTAAATGACTCAAGAATGAGTGATTACCTACGCCCGAAAACATTATTTAGCCCTGAAAACTGCATGGAGTACTTTGAAAAAGCTCAGAAATGGCATGAGGCTGGTCGCCCCGTCTGTGTTAACGGTAAATGGCTCAAGCCTGGTGAAGTTGCTGTAAGTATCGACCCCGTAGAACGTGACAATGCTTACACACGGATCATTGGTTCAAGGCTAACACCTAAAAACCGCATTGAGGAAATCGCAGCTGAATTAGCGGGTAAACAGGGTGTTCGTAACATGTCGGATTTTGTAGGTCGCAAGGCATGGTTAGGTATTTGGCAACAAGCAGCAGAGCTAGCAGCGAAAGAGGTGACAGCATGATGCGTAGTGAAACTAAAACAATCTATGGCGTTGACGTACTAGGCATGATTGCCATATTCAAACAGATACGTAAATGGCGCACGATTCGCAAGCTTCGTAACAGATGGAATCAATCCCGTCGTGACTTAGTGACCTGCAGGAAGTTTCGCCACTTAAACCATCATGCTGACCATTTTCAAGTTCAGCAGCGTTATAAGCATATGCGCGAGTATGTTAAATCCCACCAGCAGCGAGGTGCTATCTGATGAATAAATACATTCAAAGCCTCGAGGCGCTTAAAGCTAAACCACGACATAAGCTTAATGAAATTGGGGATCAGTGGTGTACACCCGATGAATTGTACTGGGGTATCAGCTCGATATATGGGCTATTCAAACTCGATTTATTTACTGACGGTAAAAACACTAAGGCACCTAACTTCTACACTGCAGAAGATAATGCTTTAACTCAAGACTGGTCGGAAAAGCTAAAAGAAGTTGGCGGTGCTGCATTTGGTAATCCACCATATTCACGCAGTTCATATCACGAAAAACAGGCTATAACGGGTGTTGGCCACATAATGAACCACGCCTTTGCAATGAGAGAGAAAGGCGGTCGCTATGTTTTTCTTCTGAAGGCGGCAACAAGTGAAAGCTGGTGGCCAGAAAATGCAGATCATGTTTGCTTTATTCGCGGTCGTATTGGGTTTGAGCTCCCTGCGTGGTTTAACCCATCAGATGATAAACAGAAGCCAACGGGGGCATTCTTTGCTGGCGCTATTGTCGTTTTTGATAAGTCATGGACAGGTAAACCATTTGATTATATCAAGCGTGAGGATCTAGAGGAACGAGGCAGAATATTCATAGAGCAAGTTAGGTGGTTAGCGAAGAGGGTGGCTGCATAAAATGATAACTGAATACCAATACACGCAAGGAATTGAAGTCATTAGGATTGGACGCGAATTTAAAACAATAAATGCAGCGATCCTAAAAAATGTTGCTAGTTATTCACCATCCGCTGCACACCGAACTTTTGAAATGCTGGAAAAAATTGGCTGCATAAAATATGTCGGCAATTTCCCTGCAGGGAAAACTAAGCAGAGGTCAAAGCAATACAGCATCGATCCCCATGCAATTACAAAGCTAAAGGCAGTGTGGGAGACAAAGTTAGAGGAGAAGGAAAAACCAAAGAGGGCAGAAAAGCTTAAAACACAGTCACCATCCGAGCCTAAAAAAGTGGACGAAATCAAGAAGTGTGGGCCTGAGCCTCGATTCGAGTGTGGCATTAAAGTTGTCGAAAAGGCTTACATAGGCGATATGGGAAACCAATCACTTAAACAGTTAGATCAGTTGCTGGCGGGGGTGAGGCCATGAGTGCAGATGACAATGTTATTCAATTCAAAGCGCCTAGTGATGCAATTCCCACTATCGACACGGAAGTAAAGGGAAGAAAAAGCAGACAGCAAATGTACTGTAAGCATCATTCACTAGTTATCGATGAAGAGCATAGAACAGTTGAATGCAACGATTGTGGCTGTGTTGTCGAGGCTTTTGATGTTCTGTTAGCTAGGGCGAATAATGCCGAGTCTGTAATCCGAGGCATGAGTGAATTATTAAATAAGCGTGACGAACTGCGTAAATCAGTCGATGGGCTTTTGAGGGAAGAAAAGAACACCAAAGCCAGATTGCGAAGCGCCAGAACAGATTTAATGTTTATTGAAAATAAAAAGCTTCAGCATGAGGGGAAGGTTGGATGAAAAATACCATGCTAGAAATTCAGCCTTGCCGTTATTGCAATAGCTCCGACACGACAGTCGAAAGTCATAGCTATAGGACATGGTTCTATGTTCGCTGCCATCGCTGCGGTGCTAAAGGTCCCGATGTTAATGATAAACCAATGGCTGTTACTGTATGGAATAAGGGGGTAATTAGTGAGTAATTCAATATCTCTAATTTTACCTTTTCCACCAAGTGTTAATGCCTGCTGGCGGAACATCAACGGCAAAACGTTAATCAGTGCAAAAGGGCGTGCATTTCGGGCTAGTGCAATAGCTGCTATTTATACCCAATTAAGACCAAGACCTAGGGTAATTACTGAAAATGTATCCGTCATTGTGAAGATGTTCCCACCCACTTATCACAGAAGGGATATTGATAACTATCTAAAAGCACCATTTGGCGCCATCACCCATGCCAATATTTGGAAAGACGATGAGCAAGTTAAGCATGTTGATATCACTTGGTGTGAAGTCGTAAAAGGTGGTCGATTTGAAATTGAGATAAGGCCACTCAATGCAAAAGTGGAGAAAATATCATGAGTCACCAATGGATATTAACTCCAATATTAATACCTGAGCTTAGCGCGGTGATATTTAGACCAGGAGCACATTTAAATACATTCAGTGGAAGAATGTTGCTCATGACTTTACCTGAGGAGCTAAAGTATAAACCATCAGGCCTTATCTCTCTTTCTGACCAATACCTCAGCGGCTTGGTTGGTGATGAACGGGTATCAAAATCTGTATTAAATTTAACCATCGATCCCGAGCCACCAGCTAGCTTGATGTTAAAGCCAAAACCTCAGCGCTGGACTAATGATAAATATCTACAGTGGGTTAAATCACAGCCATGTTGCGTATGCGGTGCCACATCGGACGATGCACATCACCTAATCGGTCATGGTCAGGGTGGCATGGGTACTAAAGCCCATGATTTGTTCACTATCCCATTATGTCGCATTCACCACAGCGAGTTGCATAAGGATCCTAATGAGTGGGAAAGCGAACACGGAAGCCAATTATATTTTTTATTTCGATTCCTAGACCGTTCAGCGGCACTGGGTGTTTTCGGTTAATGCGTTGTGCGGAACGCAGGAGACTTTTTGCATGAGAGATATTCAGTTGGTTTTACAAAAATGGGCAGGTTGGACGAGTGATAATCCGGGTATCGATTATTCCCATATTGCTGCAGGCTTTAAAGGCCTAATTGCAAACAAAGAACCATCGAGAGAGTCATGCAGTGATGATGACGGGATAATTATTGATAGCGTTATTGCGAAGCTACGGCAAGTTAGAAAAGAGGAAGAGTTAGAATTAATTGTTTTGCATTACCTTTATGGGGTGTCAAAACGCAATATCGCCAAGGAATGGAAAATGAGTGAGGGGCGAATTCGGCAAATGATGCAAGTTGCCGAGGGCTTTGTTCATGGTTGTCTAGCCATGCTGGGTGTAACCCTAGAAATGGATTCCGAGGTTATTAATAAAGTAAAAGTGATAGATAGTAAAAAAGTATTAGTGCGCTACGCAAATTCGATGCTATTGTGATAAGAGTGAATACGTTGTCACCTAACTTATAGAATGAAACCTCGCCATTTGTGCGGGGTTTTTGTTTTTTAGCGCATAGTTTCTTTACAATCCACAAAATATAGCTACTTTTATATAACAAGTGATTGATTAATTGCTGATTATAAAGGGATTGTATTTATGGGGATCTTTCATGTATTACAGGTAGCGGTAGCTGCACTGGTATTAGTTCTTCTATTTGTCGCTATTCCACATTGGGTAAAGTAATTAGCAGCTGAAGAGTTGAGTTTGCACAATTTCAACAGTGAACTATATTTAATTTGCGAACTACATCAGTTGTAAGAACATCAACCCTAATCAAACCCGTCAGAAATGACGGGTTTTTTGCCATGTAATTTCTCTTATTTTTATATGGATTTTGGTGGGTTGATTGGTTACAATTTGTTCGGTCGTTCATGTGAAAAAGTAGGGATTTGTGAAAGCAGTTAATCGTTTTTTAGATTTTATGGTTGGAATGCAGTATTTAATGGTGGTTTTTGTCGTTTCATTACTGGTCTTGTTTGTGGAAAATTGGGTATAACATTAGCCACAAATAATTTTTTCGGATAGATGAATAGTACCGTGTATACAGTGTTGCTAGTGCAGAGTGATTAAACTACATAATTATTAAGAGGTCGCCTAGTGCGGCTTTTTTGCTTTCTGAGGTTCATCAATGCAAATACCTACTGAATTAGTGTTTAGACCCGCCAGTGAGCTGCCTACTGAAGATTTAGACGGTAGGGATGTCATTATCATCAATCCTTGTGATGGTTGGCACCTTGGTATAGTTCGCGTGGAAAAAGAGGGTGATTGGGTTCACATCGGTATTCGTCCTTGGATGGGGTCAGAAATGACACCTCATGATTTTTATGTGGCGTGGGCGCTATTACCTAATCTTTATGACCTAAGCCAAAAGTACGATGGTGAGCGGTATATGAATCGCCATTGCTGCGTATGCAAGCGGCGTGACCATTCTACAGCTGAGCATAAATAATTGGTCACTTAGGCGGCCTTTTTTTATTGCTTAAATATCAACTGAATTCATTAACTCACACTAGCTTCTGTAGCTGGTGGATTTTCTATTTTCTATTATCTATGCACTAAGGAACGTAACTATGTACGCACTTAAATTAATGACAGAACGTGAAGGCCGTAAAGTTGAAGAGTCACATTATTTGGGAAAAATGTACCGACTGGAGTTTTATCCAGTAGTCGATAATCCCGATATAGTTGCTCGACTGGAATACACAACAAAAGACGGTGTTCCTGCATTTGATATCAAGCGAACAGATCATGCCTACATTACTACGGTAACTGGCGATACGGTTCGAGTTATCTGCAGAGGTAAAACACCTTCTCATTAACTGTTAAGAGAACAAATCATTTATGAGCACATCAATAGGGATAACCCTCGGTGCTGCTGGCGGTGGCGCGATGGGCGGTTTCCTTATTGGTGCCGACTATGGTGTTGTGCTAGGGGCAGTTATTGGCGCTTCAGTTTCCGTCATTGCATCTAAAGATAATAACCGACGAAAGATACTTCATTTTATTTTAGCACTCGGTGCAGGGATCCTCATTGCTAAAGAAGCCTCAGATTTTATTGCTCAGGTATGGCAATGGGAAATTAGCCCTAAGATAACAGCCATTGTTATTTCGGCCTTGTTAATCCCCGTTCTGGTGCTTGCTGCAAACAAAGACAACCTTAGAAAGCTGTTTAGTCGTATTGTTGCATCAATAGACCGAAACTTCAGTAGTATCGTACAGGCCATTAAAGACTGGCAAAATAAAGGGGGTAACTGATGGAAGCCTTCTTTAAGTTGTACGGCGAGGTTATAGCATGGCTAGACCTTTACTTTTGGGATGCTGCTGATATTTCTTTGATGTCATTGTCGACGCTTATTTTATTTTTGTGTCGATACCCAAGAACAAGGGACGCTATTGTCGGAACTGCATTACTAATCGGTATGGTTTATCAAATCTACGAAACGTTAACAGGGGCAAGGGTATCAGCCCCGTCCGATGTTTATGCTGATTTAATCTTATTCCTCGTTATCTTTGCGTCAGGTGGAAACATTATGACGGTCATCGTTATCAGTAAGCTAATGTCCCGAATCAAATCAATCTGGTCACTTATAAGGCGGCCTTTTACTTTCATGGTGAAGAAATGAAATTAAGTAAACATTTCGATAGTAATGAATTTGCATGTAAAGACGGGTGCGGAGCAAATCAAGTTGAACCTAAGTTGGTTGAAATACTTGAAAGTGTTCGCGCCCATTTTAGTAAGCCAGTAATTATTGTCAGTGGCCGTCGCTGCACCAACCATAATAAAAGTGTAGGTGGCGCGCCTAAATCACAACACTTGTTAGGCACTGCGGCAGATATCAAAGTCAAGGATGTAGCGCCTAAAATAGTGGCTGATTATCTTGAATCTATCTTTCCTGATAGCTACGGCATCGGTCGCTATAAAACATTCACACATATTGACGTGAGGGGATATAAAGCACGATGGGGCAGCAACTAAGCATACTAACTAAAGCATTAATGGCCGCTTGTGTCATTTTGCTATTTTGGCTTATTTGGGTTGTGAAAGATTACGACAAATTGAGTGATAAGTTTGATAAGAAAGCTAATGAGCTAGCCGCCAATCAATTCATATTGTCCACCGTTTTAGAACTTTCGGTAACATTCAATGAAATCTCACGAAATAATCTCAGAGAGCGGGATAGGGCAACCGTGGCTTCTGAAAAGGTCAAAACCATTATCAAAACTGTTCTTGTGGATAATGAGTGCGCTCCCCTTGATGCTCCTCGTGATGCTACTATCGAGCTGCACAACCACGCGAATAGAATACGTTCAAACGCCACCAATACCCATACCAGCCCACTTACTCAATGATTGCTTACCTGAATACATCCCTGAGACATTTCCTTGGGGTGACTCTCTGTTGATAAATGAGTCACTACTAAAAGTCATCGAGCAATGTAATTTAGATAAAAAAGCCATTCGAGATATTGAAGCTGAAAGGGCAAAAAAATAGCCCATACCGCCTGGTGGAATATGGGCTAACTATATGTACTGCCTAGTAAGTTTATTGTTATATATGTCTACTTTTAAGATTAATACATTGACTGATGAATAAGTGTAAAAAATCTTAACAAAATATGTCAGCCTCGCAATCGCGGGGCTTTTTAATGGAGAAATAACATGGCAACACAAGGCTTTGATAAACCAGAGCAATTCCGTGAAGAGTTGGATAAAAGCACTCCGAAAGAATAAAAAAAGCCCCTCGTTGGCGCGGGGCGGAATATTCGATTAATAGAACCAATTTTTGTTTATGAATACCCAAATGTCAAATGGGTGTGCGCATGATACCAATATAAGTTAAATAATCTAGGTATAAATTGTTACGAAATACGGAAAAGAATATTGAAAAACGCGTATGCAAATAAAAAAAGCCTACACAGCGGTAGGCTAAAGTGTTGCTTTACGATGAATATCAGCGTTAAGCCTAGCAGGTTATTTCAAATGCGCAATTATATTTGGTGATTATTAAATGATATAAAAAAAGCCCCTCTATAGAAGGGCATATCTAATGGAAATGTATCTTTATCATTATTGTTGTAGGACCAGTCATCCTTAACCAGCGGCAGGATATTACCACTACTTATTGCTTAAGCCAAATTGGAGTATTTATTGATGAGCAAAATCGTATTAACACCAGAACAAATCAAGTCTCTTTATGAGTTTACACAGGAAGAGGGGCAACTGACTTACACCCTTGAAGTAGGCACCATCTGTGATGGTGATGAAATTGTTTATGAAGGTTTGATAGCTTATTCAGGCTCGGAAGAACACGGTGTTCTGCAACTAGAATAGTAGGGGCGAGAAGGAAAGCCCTGTTAGATAAATATTTCAGGGCTTTCAATCGTAGTTACATAACATACATATATCCTATTTGCTTATCGTTAATATCAAAATTAACCTGGCCACCCTCAGGTGAATCCATTGTTGCTAAAGATATAAAAAAAGCAATAACGATGATGGTGTATACGAGAAACATAGATACCTCCCGTAAGTTGAAGTGGACTACTGCACTTGTGAGCTAGTACGCTCAATTTAAGAATAAATCAGTTTTTTTATTTTGAAAATAGTCGATTGAAATTATTTTTAATGTAATAGCCATCAGCTAATCACTGGTGGCTTTTTCATTTATGGAGACAGTCATGTCAGATAAAAAAGAAATAGCCACCCTATCTATAAAGATATCAGTCGATAGCACTGACTTAGATAAGCTGGAAGCGCAGCTAAAGCGTATTGAAGGGCTGATGATTAGCACTGGACTGAAACAACCAGCCAAAGGTGGCTTCATCACTGATTTTGCTGCATTCAACCATTTTGGGTGCTTAGAACCCGTGTTTACAAATTCCGCTGATAGAGCGTTCATTAATGGGGTGTTTATTGATAATGCTGCGCTAGAGAAAGCCATGACACAAGCAGCAAAAGAAGGTGCTAAAAAGGGGGCAGAGCAAGTACGGTTTAAAATAACCACAGGCATTAATGATAACAGTGTTCAAGTACCTGCTGAAATGGCTCTTAAAGCTTCCGCTGAAATTAGCCGAACAAGTGAAGCTATTTCTCGTGAGCAGTCAGAATTCGAAAAGTTTAAGCAACAGGTTGAGTCTGAATTTAGTCATTTGCA
Source organism: Providencia sp. PROV156 (assembly GCF_028480905.1). Classification (NCBI taxonomy): domain Bacteria; kingdom Pseudomonadati; phylum Pseudomonadota; class Gammaproteobacteria; order Enterobacterales; family Morganellaceae; genus Providencia; species Providencia sp. PROV156. Next base: position 15,333 of record NZ_JAMPPE010000028.1, read on the forward strand.
GTCGTCTATCACACAGATTCGGGCTGATATTCAGCGTAAAAGCTCAGGGTTTGCTTAATATGCCATTACCAAGATATAGAAACCACGAAATAGGCCTGACAGGGCGCTTTAAGTTCAGGCGTCAGAACCTGACTGGACTCCCTGTATTGCAAGTAGAAGTTGATATAAAGCGCTCACGATATCCTCTTGATAGCCCAAGTAATGATATCAAAACGATGACGGGTTGGCGTGATGCAACTTATGAAGAAGCCATACGAGTTCAAATTGATTATGGCGGTTAATAACCAAATGGAGGAAGCCATGGGCAGCGAAGGTTTCAATAACCCTAACCAATTCAGAGAACATCTGGACAAGCAACTAAATGATGGCGGTACAAATGTTAAAGGGTATCAACCCAAGCGGTCTAGCAACTCCAAGCCACTCCCACCACCAAAGAAACCTTAAACTCATTAGATTGATTAATTTTACGCATAATTCAAAAGGTACTCCTGAGGGGGCACCCTTACCACGAGGCGGCGCGCGCGCGGGAAACGGCTCATTTTCAATTTTTCATGCTGTCAGCAGCAGGTTAGTTAACTCTTTGATTTAGTTTGAAAATATCAATATTGAGGTGACAATTTTCAAAATGAGTTGTCACCTCAATGTGTTATATCCATCTGATAATAAATAAAAATATCAGTTTTCACCTGACAGAGTGAGGTGTCAATGTCCAACATCAGCAATCTGGGGGACGCCTACAACTGGAGCGTGGCTAAGATTGCTGAAGCATTCGGCTTAAATCGCGGAACAGTTAAAAAGCGATTGCTCGATGCAAATACTCCCATTGCCAATATTGTGCGAGGCAATCCCGTTTATGCTTTGCGAGATATCGGGCCGATACTTTTTGGTGCCGACCCCGATGTAAATACAAATAACCTTCAAGACCCCACGCTGATGCCACCTAAAGAGCGCAAGGATTGGTATCAGTCTGAAAATGAAAGAATTAAGCTGGAAACTACGCTTAAACAATTAGTTCCTGTTGCTGATGTGCATTTGGAAATGGCGGTGCTGGTTAAGGCAATAACCCAAGTTTTAGATACGTGGCCCGATAAATTAGAGCGAGATAAGGGGTGGAACGCGGAGCAGCTCACTGAGGTGCAAATCATTGTTGATGAATTACGGGATATTCTCGCTTCTCGCGTGATGGAAGCGGAGGATTTTGACGAATGACAGTAAATTATGCCTCAGCATCAACGGTAAGAAAGGATGTTGCATCCTTATTGAAAGCACCTCGTAGAATGCCAATTGCTCAGGCAGTAAAAAAATATATGCGCGTTCCCATGGGTGAAGGTTCATCAATACCGTGGGATGATTCATTAACTCCCTACATTATTGAACCCATGAACTGCCTTTCAGATCGCCGCTATGATTCGGTGATATTTGTTGGTCCAGCGCGTACGGGTAAATCACTGGGGTTAATTGATGGCTGGATTGTTTATGTCATTGTATGTGACCCCGCGGATTTTCTTCTTATCCAAATGACAGAAGAAAAAGCGCGAGAGCATTCTAAAAAGCGATTAGACAGAACCTTTCGCTCTAGTCGTGAAGTGGCTAAAAGACTAAGTCCACACCGCAATGATAACAACGTCCATGACAAAACATTTAGGGCAGGAAATTACTTAAAAATTGGTTGGCCATCCGTCAATATCATGTCCTCTTCGGATTATCGATTTGTGGCATTAACGGATTATGACCGATTTCCCGAAGATATTGACGGTGAGGGTGATGCTTATACATTAGCTGCAAAGCGTACAACCACATTTATGTCGGCAGGAAAAACGCTTGTAGAAAGCTCCCCAGGTCGAGAAATAACAGACAGCAAATGGCGACGAAATACACCTCATGAGGCACCACCTACAACGGGGATTTTGTCACTTTATAATCGGGGTGATCGCCGCCGCTGGTATTGGCCATGTCCGCATTGTTCGGAATATTTCTTGCCTATTCGAGAAAATATGGTGGGCTTTAGTGAGGGTGATGACCCAACAATGGGCAGCAAAGCCGCTCGATTACAATGCCCACACTGTATGGGAATTATCGAACCTGAACAGAAAAGAGAACTAAACAATAAAGGGGTCTGGCTTAGAGAGGGGCAGTCTATTGACCAAAATGGTGTTGTAACGGGTGAGCCAAGAGAGTCGCGCATTGCTTCATTTTGGATGGAAGGCCCCGCAGCAGCTTATCAAACATGGGAAAAGTTAGTTTATAACTTACTTAATGCGGAGCAGGAATACGAGCGAACCGGTAGTGAGGAAACACTAAAGTCCGTTATTAATACCGATTGGGGACAACCTTATTTACCAAAAATCAGTCAAGAGCAGCGAAGCGGCGATGATCTTAAAGCCCGAGCAGAGTATTGGGACTATGGTTCAGTGCCTAATGGCGTTCGTTTTCTTGTTGCAACTATTGACGTTCAGGGTGGTAAAAAGCGGCGTTTTGTCGTTCAGGTCACAGGCTATGGCACCAGAGGTGAGCGTTGGATAATTGACCGATTTGATATCACTCATTCACTAAGAACAAACGAAGATGGTGAATCGCTGCCCATTAATCCTTCATCTTACGCGGAGGACTGGGATGTTCTCATTACGGATGTGCTCGATAAAACTTACCCAATTCACGATCATGACAACGTTGAAATGGGCGTCCATTGCATGGCAATAGATACCGGTGGGGAAGAAGGGGTAACTGATAACGCGTATAAATTTTGGCGACAATGTAAGAAGGAAGGGTTAGCGAGGCGAGTTTATTTATTTAAGGGGGATGGTAAAGCGAAAAGCAAGCTCATTACTAAATCTTACCCTGATAACACTAACCGTTCAGATCGCCGAGCAAAAGCGCGGGGTGATGTACCCATTCATTTATTACAAACTAATGAGCTTAAGGATCGCATTTCTGCTCATCTTGGGCGAGACACCGTTGGCCCTAACTATATTCATTTTCCAGATTGGCTTGATGATTCCTTCTACGATGAATTGACGTATGAAGAGCGCGACAGTAACGGGAAATGGAGTAAACCGGGTAAAGGGGCTAACGAAGCATTTGACTTAATGGTCTATGCGCATGCGTTGGTAATTTTGCTTGGTTACGAAAAAATCAAATGGGAGAACCCGCCTAAATGGGCTCGGTTGCCGGATATCAGTGATGTTAAACCATCTCGTCCGGCGCCTAATCAACCTCCTCAAAAATCAACACAAATTCAAACAGAAACACAAGAAACCACACCTAGCACAAGCTCGGCATGGGCTCCTGTGTCTGCAACTTCAGGGGGATGGGTATGACCCGTGAGCAAATTAAAGAAATGCTAGATGCGTATTTAAAAGCAGAAATGGAAATACTGCAGGGGAAGAGTATTACATTTAATGGACAGTCAATGACAATGGAAAATCTTAGCGAGATCTGCAAGGGGCGGGAATATTGGGAGAGGCGATATTCACAAAGCAGTGCAACAAATCGCAGGTCACGCGGCTATAAATTAGCGAGGTTCCAATGAATTTTCTTGATAAAGCCATATCGGTGATTTCACCAGGATGGGCTAGTAGTCGTTTGCGCTCACGAAACCAAATCATGGCTTATGAAGCCGCAATGCCATCACGGCAACATAAAGCAAGGCGAGAGCCCCGTAATGCCAATCAATTAACACAAACTGGGGGAAAGTCATTGCGCGAGCAGGCGCGGTGGTTAGACAACAACCATGATCTTGTGATTGGTATCCTTGACAAAATGGAAGAGCGAGTTGTCGGCAGTAGAGGGATCATTGTTGAACCTCAGCCATTATCGCTAACAGGGCAAATTCATGAAGAACTAGCCAAACAAATAAGATCTGCTTGGGCTGAATGGTCAATTCGCCCAGAAGTGACAGGGCAATTTACCCGCCCAATGCTTGAGCGTCTTTTAGTCAGAACGTGGATACGCGATGGGGAGGTCTTTGCTCAATTGGTCAAAGGAAACCAAAAGGGGCTGGATAAACAAGCGGGGATCCCGTTTTGGTTGGAAGCACTTGAACCTGACTTTGTTCCTATTCATCTCGATGATACAGGGAAAAATATCCGGCAGGGGATCCAATTAAATAACTGGGGTCGCCCACAGTCCTATTCTGTTTACAAAAACCTGTTAACCGCAGGACAGCAAATGGGAGACCTAAAATCCATCCTCGCTGAAAACATGCTGCATATAAAATATGTACGGCGGTTACATCAGGTGCGTGGTGTCAGTTTATTTTCGGGTATCTTAATGCGCCTAAGCTCTTTGAAGGATTATGAGGACGCAGAGCTAACAGCGGCAAGGATTGCAGCTTCATTAGGGATGTACATTAAAAAAGGTGATGCTGGTTTATATGATGCCGATGAAGATAAAGAAGACCGAAATATCATCATTGAGCCGGGCATAATCTACGATGACTTATTGCCTGGTGAAGAAGTTGGCATGATCAAATCCGATAGGCCAAACCCAAACCTTGAAAATTTTAGAAACGGTCAGTTAAGAGCTGTTGCCGCCGGTAGTCGGGGGAGTTATTCCAGTATCGCTCGTGATTACAACGGAACATACAGCGCACAACGACAAGAGCTGGTGGAGTCATTTGAGGGTTATTACATTCTGCAAGATACCTTTTGCGGCTCAGTTAGTCGGCCTGTCTATCGGCAATGGCTACAAATGGCTATTGCATCTAGAGTGATTACCCTCCCTGCTGACGTTGACCTAAATTCACTTTATAACGCGACATACAACGGTCCTGTCATGCCATGGATTGATCCGCTTAAAGAATCAAATGCATGGAAGGCACAAATTCGTGGTGGTGCTGCGACAGAAAGTGATTGGGTTCGCGCTAGAGGTGGTAATCCAGCAGAAGTTAAACGCCGCCGTAAAGCGGAAATTGATGAAAATGAACGACTGGGGCTGAAATTTGATACTGACCCCGCTAACGACAAAGGTAACGACAATGCAGACGAGAAACACACATCTGATGCTACCAAAAAACAGCACGACGATGAGTAAACCGCTAATGTCGGCACCGGAGAAAAGCTGGTTTCAAATGAAGGCGACCAGTGAAACTTCAGCCGATATTTATATTTATGATGAAATTGGGATGTGGGGAATAAGTGCGAAGCGATTTACCGAAGATTTAATTTCTCTTGGCAATATTAACCATATCAACCTTCATATTCATTCGCCTGGTGGTGAAGTTTTTGAGGGTATTGCTATTTATAACCAGCTCAAAAATCACAATGCAACCATTACGGTTCATATCGATGGGCTAGCCGCTTCGATGGCGTCGGTTATTGCCATGGTAGGTGATGAAGTCAAAATGCCAAAAAACGCCATGATGATGATCCATAAGCCTTGGGGCGTGTCGTGGGGTGATGCCAATGATATGCGAGATTATGCCGACCTGCTCGATAAAGTCGAAAACGTCTTAATTCCTGCCTACATGGAGAAAACTGGGAAAACCAAAGAAGAAATTGAAGCCATGCTTGGCGAAGAGACATGGTTAACCGCAGAAGAGTGCGTGGAGCACGGTTTTGCTAATACTGTGATTGAGCCGGTTAAAGCCATGGCCAGTCTTTCATCTAAACGCATCGAGGAATTTAAATCCATGCCGAATTCATTAAAAAACACGTTAAAAAACAGCTTAGCTAACCCACGAAACACAACAACACCGGTAGATCCCGTACCGCAACCACAAAACCCAACCAATACACAACAACCAGATACTGCAGGCATTCAAGCGCAAGCACGACAAGCCGAGCAAACGCGCATGAATGACATTAAAGATCTATTTGCGATGTTTGGTGGTAAGCATGACAGCATCATGGTTGAGTGTCTGACAGATATCAACTGCACCGTCGAGCAAGCAAAAGACAAAATTTTGGATTTGGTAGCCAAAGAGGCGACACCAACAAATAAAAATAATTACGGTGCTCATATTTATGCAAATAACGGCAATATCGTGGGTGATAGCGTCCGTGCATCATTGATGGCACGTGCGGGATATGATGAAGCACATGCTGATAACCCTTATAACTGCATGACACTGCGCGAATTGGCTCGCATGTCATTAACGGATCGTGGCGTTGGTATTGCGACTCGTAACTCAATGCAAATGGTTGGCATGGCCTTTACTCACGGCACATCTGACTTTGGTAATATTTTGTTAGATGTAGCAAATAAATCTATTTTGCAAGGTTGGAATGAAGCGCCAGAAACGTTTGAAAAATGGACGAAAAAAGGGCATCTGGGTGACTTTAAAACGGCGACACGTGTTGGAATGGGTGGGTTTAACTCCATCCGTGAAGTTCGCGAAGGTGCAGAATACAAATACGTGACTACGGGTGACAAAAAGGCAACTATCGCACTGGCAACTTACGGTGAGTTATTCAGCATTACTCGCCAAGCTATCATTAACGATGATATGTCGATGCTCACTGACATTCCGATGAAACTAGGTCGTGCAGCCAAAGCGACCATTGGTGACTTGGTTTACGCTATTCTTATGGATAACGTAATTTTTAGCGGTGATAACATTAAAATGTTTGATGCAAAACACGCAAACTTAACCAGTGGCGGCATGGATGTTGATACGATTGCGGCTGCTTGTGCGTTAATGCAAGAGCAAAAAGAAGGTGAGCGTGAGTTAAATATTGAACCTGCATTTATGCTGGTTCCAACGGCCTTAGCAACTTCTGCCAAGCAAGTTATTGGTTCTAGCAGTGTTAAAGGTGCGGATATCAACGCGGGGATCATTAACCCAGTCAAAGATATTGTTGAAGTTATCCGTGAATCTCGTTTATCTCGTGGCGCGAGTAAAGATAAACCAACGTGGTTCCTGACCTCGGCACAAGGTACAGATACCATTGAAGTTGCTTACCTTGATGGTGTTGATACGCCTTACATTGACCAAGAAGAAGGATTCAGCTCTGACGGTGTAACCACTAAAGTTCGTATCGATGCAGGGGTTGCCCCAGTAGATTATCGCGGCATGGTTCGTGTTGATACGAAATAACCTTATTACAGGTTAAAACCCTCGCCCTAACGGGCTTTTTTTATACCTAAAATCTGGCTCCTCGGGGCCAGAAGGAGAAGTTATGGCTAAGAATTATCAACAACAAGGGTTAACTGTTGAAATTAAAAATACAGGTGCAACCGCTATTATCAGTGGCGATTTGGTCATGGTGGGTGCATTAGCTTGTATCGCTGCAACAAATATTGAACCAGGGGAAACTGGTGATGGATTTGCTGAAGGTGTCTTTTTACTAAAGAAAAAGGCGGGCGTTGCATTAACGGCAGGTCAAGCGGTGACAGGTGATAAAGGGGTTGTTGCAGATAAAGGCGGCGTTCCTGTTGGTATTACATGGGAGGCGGCTGAAGCTGGCGCGGAATTAGTACCCGTAAAACTTAATATTTTCCCAGCGGCAGCGGCAGCAGGTGGCTAATTTATGAGTGCGTTTGAGAGGTTAACAGATCGACTGGACGCACTCACCACTAAACGAATGGGAAAGCCTATATCTATTAACGGTATAGACCACATCGGGGTGGATTCTCACTTTTTACCTGAATTCGGCCCCGTCACAGGAGATGGGCTTTCTTATGTCATTTTTTCGACGGGTTATCAACCCAGAAAAAACGACAAAGTGGCTGCTGGTGGTTGCCATTATTTAGTGACTCGTTTTCAGCGATTTAATGGCAAGTGGATGATTTTTTTAGAGGATGATGACGATGAAGGGGAAGGATGAAGCGATTCGAAACCTTAACATTATTGTTGAGAAAGTCACTCCCGTTGCAACAGCTCAAGCGATAAATCGTATTGCTGCTCGAGCAGTAAGTCGCAGTGTTAAGCAAGTTTCTAAAGAAGTCAAAATCCAACAGAAGATCATCCGCAAGCGCGTAAGGCTCAAAAAGGCCAGTGCAAAGCATGGCACCCCTAAAGCGCGGATCACTGTGAACAGGGGGAATTTGCCCGCTATTGTACTTGGTACAGCGCGCGTTCAATTATCCCGAAGTCGAGGGATTGAGCGACGACATGGCAGTGTTTTAAAAGTGGGTAAATTCACCTTTAAAGGCGCATTTATTCAACAGTTAAAAAATGGTAAATGGCACGTCATGCAACGACTCAGTTTAAGTCGTTACCCGATTGATGTTGTTAAAATACCCGTTTCTAAACCGCTAACGGAAGCCTTTGAAGAGCATGCAGTTAAAGTCCGTGAGGAGGACATGAGTAAAGAAATGCGTGATGCCTTAAATAACCAATTACGGCTGTATTTTAAGGGGGGTAGTGATTAAGCACACCAAGATCCGCGAGCTAGTGATTGAGGGCCTCAAAGCTAGCATTCCAAAATTATCAACTTATGACGGGCGACCCGTCAACTTCGATGAAAATGAACTGCCTGTTGTTGCTGTTTATTTAACTGAGCCTCGCCCAGACCCAAAGTACCTTGATAGCAATCAATGGACAGCCATTCTTCATATTGAGCTGTTTTTAAAAGCGGCCAAAACCGATTCTGATTTAGATAAATGGGTAGAAGAAAAACTGTATCCAGCAATCAAAAACATAACCAATTTAGGTGACGTATTAACCGATATGACGCCAAGGGGGTTTGATTACGATCGCGATGATGAAATGGCGCTATGGGCTTCGGTTGATATAACTTACCAAATTGAATATGAAATGTAAGGAATTTTACGATGGCAAAAGTACCAAATCCACTGGAGCCCACAAAAGGGGCTGGCACCACACTTTGGGTATATACCGGAACGGATGACCCCACAAAGGATCCGTATCTTGATACAGGTTTTACTCGATTAGCTAGAATTAAATCACTAGAACCGGGTGAAATTACGGCGGCAAGTGAAGACGATAGCTATCTAGACGATCCCAATGGCGACTGGGAAAACACCACTCAGGGCGAAAAATCCTCGGGTGAAACCAGTGTGACCCTTGCATGGTTGCCGGGCGAAGAAGGGCAAAAAGACCTTGTTAAATGGTTTGATGAGGGAGTGCCACGCTTTTACAAAATCTTGTACCCAAATGGTACTCTGGACTTATTTAAGGGTTGGATTAGCAGCCTAGGTAAATCCATTCCGATTAAAGAAACCATGACGCGCACGGTAAAAATTAAAAATACCGGCCGCCCAACCATGGCAGAAGAAATCCCCCCAAAACCAGCGGGTAAAACAGTTACTCAACCAAAAGAGTAATAAATATTTAAATCAATCAAATAGCCACAGAAATGTGGCTTTTTATATGCATTTCACCCTGTGCACCGAAAGCACATTCACATGTTAAACATCGAGCCAAAATTTAGGTAATGAGCCTTTGAGGGGATCAGTTATAGCTGGTGTCGCTTCGATGGGCTGGTTTCCTATTTCGGCAAGGGTTCATTACTAAATAAGGTAAGCACCATGAAAGAATTATCAGTTTTTAATACACCAGTAAGAGTGGGTGATGATGGATATATATCAATCACTGATATTTGGAAGGCTGCAAAAGCATCAGGCATGAAAGTAGATAACTTACGGCCAGTTGACTTCCTAAGAAGCTCAGTAACTCAGTCATTTATCAATGAGTTAGTAAAAGGTGGAAATTCTACACCTTTTATAATCTCTAAAGGCCGTAATGGTGGAACATTTGCAACTAAGTTTTTGGCCTATGAATATGCAGGATATATCGACCCTGCATTTAAAGTTGGTGTTTACACCGTCCTAGATAAATATTTTTCAGGTGAGTTAATTTCAGTTGCTAGCTTTATGGCTGAAGCGAATATGGCTGCATATGTTTACAACCAAGAGGCCGCAATAGTTAGTGATTGTGGTCGAACAATGAATTATTGGGGTAGAGGGGGTAGAAAAGCTCACTTGCTACACAATAAACAAGAAGCAGAAAATAAACTGCAAATTGCACTGGATTATAAATAGGTCGCTCAGCGGCCTTTTTTATTATTAACGAAAAGGTATCGATATGTTTTTAAAGAAAAAAGAAATCAAAATTGGTGAAGAAGTTATCATTCTTTCTGAATTAACTGCCCTGCAGCGTGCTGAGTATTTTGAATTATTAGTCCATCAAGATAGTGAACTTGAAAACCTCAAAGGTCACGCGCTGGGAGCTAAAGCAAATCGACATGGCGTTGAGCAACTTACATGGATTGTCTCTCGCTCGATTTGGAACACTGATAGAAATCGCGACATTGAAACCATCTATCAGGAAATACTCGATAACTGGGGTGATTCAGCCTTAAAAGCCGCATTTGATACCGCCTCTAAACTAAGCGGCATGAGCAATGACAGCGACCCTAGTGAAAAAGAAGGGCAAGAAGCGCAGGAGCCTGAATCACTGGAAAAGTAGTCGCGCGTGAACGTGTGTTTGCTTTGCGACTGGCGCGTGAATTTGGGCGACCTGACTGGCGACGAATGCTAGATGAAATCAGTGCAACCGAGTATAGCGATTGGACCGACCATTTCAGCAAAGTACCGTTCACGCCTCAGCTTATTGATACCGAATTTGCTGCATTACAGAAAACCGTATTTCAGACCATGTTTGGTGGTGATACTGAGTTAACCGATTTTATGTTACTGACCGATGTAGAGGCGAGTGATACAGAAATGTCAGACGAAACACTGCAGACAATCGGCGAGGGAATTGTCGGAGGGGTGCGATATGAGCAACCAAATAGCGGATCTTGAGATTAAGATTGGCGTGAATACAACCGAATTCCTTGAGAAAGCTGGACGTGTTGAGCGTGAATTAAATAAGCAGGAGCGTGATGACCAGCGATTTGCGAAAATGCGTCAAGATGCATTGGACCGAATTGCAGCAAAGGAAAGTGAAAGGCAGAGGAAGCGGCAATCCCAACTCAAACAATTTAGTGATGCGTCCGCAGCAGCGCATCAACAAAAAATTTCAGAGCTTGAAGCAGAAGCACGGGCCGTTGAAAAGAATCACATAGATGTGAAGCGCATTTTTGAAGAAGAGATGCGTAAAGGAAAGCGCCCCGAATCAAATACTGGACTTGTTGCACAGTATGATGCGCAAATGGATGCATTGCAAAAGTACAATAAAGGACTTGAAGAAGCCCAAGCAATACGCCAGCGTCTTAACAGAGACTTACAAAACGGGCTCCTGGTTGGTAAAGAGTATGCGACACTTCAAAATCGAATCGGTGGGATAATTAAAACAACCACAAGAGCCGAAGAAGAGCAAACGCAGGCCAAGCAGCGTTTTATTAACAAGTTAAAAGAACAAGTGACTCAACAGAACTTGTCTCGCACTGAAATGTTACGTATTCAAGCAGCACAGCTTGGTGTTTCAAGTTCAGCTGATGTTTACATTCGCAAACTTGAAAAACAAAACGTAGCGTTAAAAGGTGTAACGATTAGCTCTGGCCAGTATCGCCAAGCAATGCGACAGTTGCCAATGCAAATGACCGATATTGTCACTTCTTTGGCTTCCGGCATGCCACCGTGGTTAGTAGCCGTTCAGCAGGGAGGGCAAATTAAAGACTCGTTTGGTGGGTTTGGTAATTCACTGAAAGCGATCACATCTTTAATCACACCATGGAAAGTGGCCATGTTTGGTGGTGCTGGTGCATTAACGGCATTTGGCGTTGCTGCTTATCAAGGGTCTAAAGAGCTCAGCGAGTACAATAAACAGCTTATTTTAACGGGCAACTATGCCGCTAAAACCAAAGGCCAACTTAATGAATTAGCAAGGTCACTTTCGGGTGACGGTATCACGCAGTACAAAATGGCTGATGCGCTGGCACAAGTGGTGGGTTCGGGTTCGTTCACTGGCTCACAGGTAGACATGGTTGCTGGCGTTGCGGCAAAAATGGAAAAGGCCACAGGCCAATCTATCGATGAAACTATCAAGCAATTTCAGCGACTCAAAGATCAGCCGGCTCAAGCTGTTATGGAATTGGATAAGTCTCTCCACTTTTTAACGGCAACGCAACTTGAGCAAATAACTACGCTTGAGGAGCAGGGGCGAACATCTGATGCTGCTAAGATTGCGATGGAATCTTATGCTAATTCAATGAGAGACAGGACATCTCAAATTAGTGAAAACTTGGGGACGTTAGAAACTGCATGGAAGTGGGTTGGTGAAGCGGCTCAAAATGCATGGGACAGAATGCTTAATGTTGGTCGATCTGTTTCTGTACAAGATAAATTAGATGCAAAGGTTCAGCAATTAGTAGCAGCCAAAAAAGAGCTAGAAATTGCTGAAAAAGGAGGCGCCCCTGATACAACAGGGTATGGTGTCGGAAGAAACTCTGAATCATTTTTAAATCAAAACGCTACAAGAAACTTAGAAGCAAACAAAGCGCTAGTTAAAAATCTAACATCTGAAGTTAAAAATCTGCAAAATCAGATAAGTAATGAGAAATCGTTTAATGCAGGTGCAAATGCTATTTCTGCGTTTAATGAGAAGATGAAGAAACAGCTTGAAGCTGATTTAGCGTTAAAAAAGAAATATGAGACATCAGAGGAAAAGCACCAAAGAGAACTCAAGAGAATTAGAAATGATGAACACGCCTCTCAGTCAGCAAAAGATCTAGCTATTCAGAGAGAAAATGAGCGGTATAAGAAAGAATTAGCACGTAAAACACCAAAAGGAAAAGCTTACAAGCCCGATATGGGCACTCGTCATGACGAATCTTCACAAGCGGAATTAACCTCTCTACAAGCGCAACTAAAGTTACTGCAACAACACCAAACAGCCACTGACTTTATTAGTCAGCAGCGTAAAAACTTACAGTTAGAACAGGCCAAATTTAATGTTTTAGAGGAGGCTAGCAAAACTCGTAAATTATCCCTTGATGAACAATCTTTATTAAAAAATAAAGAAAGTATTTTAGCCAATAAGATGAAATTAGCTGATTTGGGCGACCAAATCTCCAAGCAAGAACATCTTAATAAATTGCAAGATCAGGCTGATAAATACGTCAAACAGCAAGAAGCTCGCCAAAAAGCCATTGCGGATTCGCTGGGCAAATCGTCTTTAGAGCTTCAGCGGGCACTCGAAATAGAGCAATTGCGCTCAACCTATGGCAATACCCCGCAATGGGAAAAGGTAGAGGGTGCAAAATTATCGACTTTTGCCCAAGAAGATGCCGCAAAACAAGATTGGGCGGCTGGCATGAAAACAGCTTGGGGGGACTATCGGGACGCAGCCTTAGATGCTAATGGGCAAATTCAAAGCGTTACATCAGCGACATTAAATGGATTTAGTTCCACACTATCTAGCGTGCTAGTGGATGGACAGGCCAACTTTAAAGACTTCACTAAATCAATTTTGAAAATGCTAGCTGAAATTGCTATCAAAATGAGCATTGTTAAAGGTTTTGAAGCTTTTGGGTTTGGTGGTGTGACCGCTAATGCAAAAGGGGGTGTATACAACTCTCCTGGTCTTAGTGCGTACAGTGGGCAAATTGTATCGAAGCCAACTTTATTCCCGTTTGCTTGTGGCGCTGGATTAATGGGTGAAGCAGGGCCAGAGGCGATATTACCTTTACGCCGAGGAATTGATGGGAAATTGGGGGTTGTAGCTGCAAGCGGTCCAACGGGCGGTGAGGTTAATCAAACTTTCCAAATTAATATTCAAAATGATGCTAGCAACGGGGAAATTGGGCCGAATGCAGTTAAACAAATTTTGAATTTAGTGGAGCAAAAAACCAAGCAAGTTATGATAAAAGAACGCCGTGATGGTGGTTCGTTTCAAGCGTAACATAATATGAAGCCCTCTGTTGAGGGCTGAATAATGGAGGGTTAATGGAAACATTTAACTGGCCTATTAAACCGGGGATGGGAACAGAATCCTCCCCCCGAGTGAGATCTGTTAGTTTTGGTGATGGGTATGAACAACGTAAACCTGATGGGCTAAACTCACAGCTTGAAAAATTCAATGTGAACCTATCTCTTACGCCAGAAAAGGCCAATCAGGCGTTAGATTTTTTAAAACGCCATGGCGGGGTGAAATCATTTTTATTTCAACCCACTAAAAACAAGCCTGCTGTTGTAGTTGTTTGCAGAAAATGGTCTTCAGATAGCGGCAATATCCGCAAAACAATAAGTGCCGAATTTGAACAGGTAGTTTAATGGGATAAGATATGATCTGTTTAGCAATCTAATTTTATTGGGGTTCTAAAGTGAAATCATATAAATACATTATCGGTTTTGCGGTTGGCTTTCTATTACTATATTTAGCGATACCTAGTACTAATGAGTCACCAAAAGATAAAGAGAAAAGTAAGGACAGAGATGTAATAAAACTTTGTTGGAAAGATTATGAGAAAAAATCTCTTTCACCAGAGACTAAGCAATTCGTTGCTTCCGTGTGTGAAAAGAAAGAGGATGATTTTCAAAAAAAATATGGTGTAAAACCATAATGTTACATCTTTCAAAACAGCCACCTTCGGGTGGTTTTTTTATGGGTAAAATAAATGCAAAACATCCCACCAGAATTGCTTATCGCGACAACGAAACTTGAAGCAGAAGCAGAAATTATACTCTATGAAATAGATCTAACAAATATAGGTGGAATTCGGTATCGATTCCACAACGGTACCAATGAATCATCAGGACCGGTTATTTGGCAAGGCCAAGAATATGAACCTTACCCAATCATGGGGGATGGGTTTGATTTAAATGGCAAGGGTCCATCGACTCGCCCAACTATTTCACTGTCTAATTTGTTCGGCCTAATTTTTGGTATCGCTAGTCGCCTAAACTCAGGGTTAGGGGGTATTGTTATTCGCCGTAAAACAACAGCACAATTCCTCGATGCAGCGAATTTTGCTGGTGGTAATGACAATGCAGATCCAACGCAAGAGCAAGTTAGTCGCTGGGTGATTGAGCAACTAACCAGCCTCAATGCTGAAACAGCAACATGGGAACTTGCTGCCCCAACGGAAACGGATGGCGCCACTTTTCCAGCTCGAGTCATTCTTTCTGATGTATGTAATTTTGGCTATCGCTCTGAAGAGTGCGGCTATAAGGGTGCGCCGGTTGCTGATGAGCTCGGCAACCCAACTCAAGACCCCAGTAAAGATAAATGCGGTAAGCGCTTATCTGATTGTAAATTAAGGAATAACGCACACCGAATAGGCTGCTTCCTCTCTTCGTCTCGCCTCAGTCAATAAGGATCGCCATGTTAGAACAAACTATTTTGGAACATGCAAAACGCATGGCGCCACAGGAATCGTGTGGCCTTGTGATTATTCAAGACGGTACCGAGATTTATATTCCTTGTGAAAACCAACATATCGACCCTGAAAATCATTTTTCAATTGCGGCTGAAGACTACATTCAAGCCAGCCAAATAGGTGAAGTCATCGCGATTGTTCATAGTCACCCCGGTGGCAATCCCTATTTAAGTTCAGCAGATAGAGCGCACCAGTTAAAAACAAACCTCCCCTGGTGGTTGGTTTGCGATGAAAAAATTATCAAATTTGAGTGTGTGCCAAAGTTATTAGGCCGTGAGTTTATTCATGGCTCTACAGATTGTTATGGCCTATTCCGTGACGCTTACCATTTAGCCGGTTGCTCATTGCCAGACTTTGACCGTGAAGACAATTGGTGGCGGAAAGGGAAGGAGCTCTATTTAGATAACTTAGCGGAAAATGGCTTTAAGCAAGTCAAAAGAGATATCCAGCCCGGCGATATTATTTTGTGTTGCTATGCCAGTTCCCGCGCAAATCATGCCGCAATCTACTTGGGCGACCAAACTATTTTGCATCACGTTCCTAATCAATTGAGTAAGCGAGAGGTTTATAACGAAAGATGGCAACGAATGACGCACTCGATTTGGCGCTACCGCGACTGGCAACCATCCGCTTTTATGGGGATCTGCAACGATTTGGCCGTCGATTCGATTTAAATATTAAAACCGCAGCTGAAGGGCTTCATGCCTTATTTCTTCAAATTCCCAATCTAAAACAACAATTCCGTGATGGCTGGTACCAAATTCGCATTAGCGGATCCGATGTTGACCCCAGCGAATTACATCAGCGTGTCCATGAACCTCTGATGGCAAATGCGGTAATTCACATCGTTCCGCGTATCGAGGGTGCAAAAACAGGGGGTGCATTTCAATTTATTGCCGGCGCAGCCGTTTTGGCGATCGGGTGGTGGAACCCTGCAGGCTGGAGTTTTGGCGCGTCGATGATGCTGGCAGGTGGTGCAATGATGATTGGTGGGGTCGCGCAAATGTTAACGCCGATACCTAAGCCTGCCAATTTGTCGCGTTCTGAAGAAGAAAAAGGGAACACGTACTTCAGCAATCTCGAAAACGCAGTGGCGCAGGGGATGGCGGTACCGGTTGCTTATGGTGAAATTATGTGCGGCTCAAGGGTGATTTCACAAGCAATTGAAATCATGGATGACGGTGACGCAAAAGATATTGATGTGGGCAAACACGGTGGTAGTGGGGAGACGTAATCATGGGTAAAGGCGGCGGTAAACAACATACTCCTTATGAGGCGCCAAACGATTTAACATCACGGCAGAAATTATCAATTATTGATTTAGTGAGTGAAGGTCCAATTGAGGGGCCGGTTGGCGATTTAAAGGGGGTTTATCTTAATAATACTCCCGTTATTGACTCCTCTGGTAACAGTAATGTAAACGGTATGACTGCTCAGTGGGTGTCAGGCACTTTAGAGCAACCAGTCTTAGAGGGGTTTTCATCGTCATCAAGTGAAACCCCTGTCAGTATTGAAATCAAAAAAAGCACACCTGTAACTCGCACAATAACTTCACGAAACATTGACCGCTTACGGTTAACGTTTGGTACCCAAGCGTTGGTTGAAGTGAAAGATAATGGGGATCGTGTTGGTACATCGGTTGAGTTACAAATTCAGGTACAACGTAATGGTTCGTGGGTAACTGAAAAAAATATCACTATCCGTGGTAAAAGGAGTAATTCCCCATACCTAATGGCTGTGATTATCGATAAGTTGCCACCGCCACCTTTTAGCATTCGCATGGTTCGTATAACGCCAGATAGCAACAGCGATAAATTACAAAATAATACTATTTGGTCAAGTTACACCGAAATCACCGATATTAATCAAACCTATCCGGGCTCAGCAGTCGCGGGTCTAACGTTTGAAAGTGAACAGTTTGGTAATCAATATCCTACACGTAACTATTTAGTTCGGGGGCTGATTGTTCAAGTGCCGAACAATTACGATCCTGAAACTCGCACCTATAGTGGCATTTGGGATGGAACGTTTAAGCCTGCATACACCAATAATCCCGCATGGGTACTGTATAGCTTATTAACAACGAAGCGATTTGGGCTAGGTAAAAGACTGAAAATAGCTGAGGTTGATAAGTTTGCGCTTTACGTTATTGGTCAATATTGCGATCAACTGGTACCTGATGGCTTCGGTAATAAAGAGCCTCGAGTCACCTGCAATGCTTATATTACTGATATTCGAAAAGCTTATGATTACTTCAGTGACCTGTGCTCAATAATGCGCATCATGCCTGTGTGGAACGGGCTACAAATGACATTTGTTCAAGATCGTCCTAGTGATGTTGTTTGGCCTTACACAAATGCAAACGTGGTTAATGGTCGTTTCCACTACAGCTTCAGTCCATTAAAAGCCCGTCATACCGTTATTGAAGTACGTTTTATTGATCCGCAAAACGGCTGGAAAACCAGTGTTGAGCAAGTCTCTGATGATGCATTGGTTGCTCAGTTTGGCCTTAACGTGCTTCGAGTTGATGCATTTGGCTGCACAAGCCGTGGACAAGCTCGGCGTTATGGTCTGTGGATATTATTGACAGAAAAATTAGAGACCCAAACTGTTGAGTTTGAAGTAGGCGCGGAAGGGCTGCGGCATACTCCTGGTGATATTATCGAAATTATGGATAACGACTGGGTGGGGGGTGAGGATCCTATTGGTGGTAGACTCATAGCCATCGATGCCACTCAAAAGATTTTAACGCTTGATAGAGAAGTAACAAAACCTAAATCCGGTACCGCATTTATTTCGTTAATGAATGCCACTGGGCGTTATGAACGCGTAAAAGTGACAGGATACTTAGGCAACAATCAAATTAAAGTTGAATCGGTACCAAAAGGTGTCGCCACAAAATCGGTATGGGGTATTAGCCAGCCTGATTTGGCTCGTCGCTTATTTAGGGCGATTACGATTTCTGATAAAGGCGATGGCACCTACGGTGTTATTGCAGTTCAGCACGTTCCCGAAAAAGAGGCTATGGTTGACCAGGGGGTGAAATTTGAACCGTTGCCCGATACGCCATTGGGCGGCTACATTCCTCCAGTTGAAAACCTTTCTGTTGAAGTCAGTGCAGATAGTGACAACTGGCAAGTGGAAGCCAACTGGACAACCGCAACGGCGGTTCGAGGTGTTGATTTTGTCCTCAAACTAACTCAAGCGGGGCGTATTGTTGGTACCGCGAAAACCCAAGAAAACCGTTATCGCATTGGTAATTTACCGCAAGGGAATTACTTGCTCTCTGTCGCACCGCAAAATAAAGATGGGCAAAAAGGCGAACAAGCCTCAGTCTCATTTGATATTAACCCACCGCCCCCGCCGTCTTATATTGATATTGATCCGGGCTTTTTCAGTTTGGGTATTATCCCACATGTGGGTGGACAAAATGCGCTGCGCCTGCAGTATGAGTTTTGGTTTTCTGAAAAGCAGATTGCTAATATCAATGAGGTTGAGCTATTAGCTGAATACCTTGGCAATGGCACAATGTGGGTGATTCAAGGAAGGAAACTTAAAGCTGGTCAGACATATTACGTTTATGTCAGAACCGTGAACCCCGTAGGCAAGTCGCAGTTTGTTGAAGCTGTAGGAAAGGCTGACGGAACGCCAAAGGATATGATTGATGAGTTGGGAAACAACTTCATCACCACTGACGCTGGCAAAGAAATGCAAAAGCAAATCGACTTCAACAAAGATCACATTGAAGACTTAACGCTCGAACAACTCGAAATTAAGCATGACATTATCAATGTTGATAGTAAGACAATTGACTTAAATAACAAAGTCGTTCAGCTCAATACTGATGTTGAAATAGTCAATGAAGCTGTTTTGCAAAATACGCAATTCACAACACAAGTTAGCTTTAAACTCAGTGAAGAAGTTACGGATCGCAAAGCTGAAATATTCAGACTTGAACAAGTTCGAGTAACTGATTTAGATGCTTTAGCGCGTTGGCAAGAGCAAATTAGCGTTAAAGTTGGCTCTAATACATCATCAATACTTGAAGTCAAAGAAGCACAAGCGACTTATGAAGCAGCGAGCGCGAAGCAAATCAGTCAAGTAAAAGCCGATGTTGATAGTGTAACTGGGCGAGTGACACAAGTTGAAACTGCAACGGCGACACTAACAGAGGCGCAAGCGAAGTTTGAACGTAGCACAATTGCTCAGTTTGAAGAGCATCAAGCGTATATAACAAACATTGAAACATCATTATCAAGTGCTGAAATGACAATGTCTGAAGCGCTAATGCAAACAACTGCACAATTCAATTCGTTACATGATAAACAGCTTAAATCCGAAGCGAAAATCACGAAAAATGAGAAAGCGATAGCGACAGAGACGGAAGCCCGGGCAACAATGGGGGTTCAGTTAGAAGCGCGCATTGATAGTAATGAAAGCGGAATAACTGAAATAAAAGAAACTGTCGCAGAGCAGGGGAAAACAATTGCGTCAACGACTGAGCAATTACGTGCTGAAATTAAAACAGGTGACGACAAGCTGCAGGAGGGGATTGATAACCAAGGGCGTGAATTATCAAAAATAAGCAGTAGTGTTGATGAGCAAAAAACAGCTATTGCAGAACTTGATAAAACACAAACGGAGCTCAAGCAAACTCAACAAAGTAATTATGAAGAGAACAATGCACACATTGCTAATCTTCAGCAAACTATTGCTAACAGTGACAGTGCTAACGCTGAAGCAATTATGCAAACCACAGCGCAAACAACACTTAATCATAATGAAAACTTGAAAGTTAAAGCTAGTGTCGAACGACAACAGAAAGCAATCGCTAATCAGCAAGAAGCCCACGCTGAGCTTTCTGAGAAAGTCGATGCACAGTATGCAGACAATCAAGCGACTTTTGTTGATATCAGAAAATCTCAAGCTGATGATAAAAAAGCGGCTTCTGAGCACACTGAGCAAGTGCGTGCAGAACTCGGGAAAGATATCGCTGATAACAAAAACGATCTGTCAAACATCAATGCAGTCGTGACAGAGCATTCTAAATCTATCGCGACACTTGAAGAAACGACAACTCAAATTCAGCAATCACAGAAAAGTCAGCATGAAGATACTCAAGCAAGTATCGACGAGTTAAAGCAAACAACCGCGAGCACTGATAAAGCATTAACTCAAGCAAAAGAGGAAGCCAAATCACACTTCGAAGATAATGATGCATCAATTGCAAATATCCAAAATACGCATGCAGATGCTGAATCATCTTTAGCTGAAATGGCGATGCAATTGTCTGCTCAGCAGAACGTGCAAGGCACAGAACTTTTACGTGCTAAAGCATCCATTGAGCGTGTTGATAAAACGGTCGCCAACAATAGTCTTGCCTATGCACAATCCTTTGAAAAGATTGAGGCTCAGTTTGAAAGTGTTAATTCAAGCATTACCACCCTCAAGAAAACAGTTTCTGATAATGAAAAAGCACAAGCGGAGGTTAACGAACTCATTAAATCAGAAATTGGCGATAACAAAGCGGCAATTGAACTGCGTGGGCAAACTGTTTTCGATCACAAAGGGAATGGCTCTGCGATTTATACAATCAAGACAGGCATTAATTGGAATGGCCAATATTATGACGCCAAATTCATGATGGGAGCCACCGTTAAAAACGGTAAAGTCGTGACTCAAATTGGCTTCAGTGCTGATACTTTCGGTATTTTCAATCCATCGAGCGGCAAGTTAGAGCCCGTATTTTTTGTCGAAAATGGTCAGGTGTTTATCAATGAAGCGTTTATTAACAAGGCCACAATTGAAAAAATCATTGTGGGGACGGATATGCGTTCAAAAAACTACGTGCCCGGCAAGTCTGGTATGCGCATTGATATGGAAAATGGGATATTTGAAACGAATAGCAACGAAGGTGATTATTCTGTCATTCGCAATAGCAAAGGGGATTACTTTAAATATAAAAATACATACATCATAGAGTTAGGGTGGTTCTTATGATTGATAACCTGTATGGATTGAAAATTCGCAATCCTGATGGTAGTGAGTTTGTTTTTAATGAACGCACAGCCCCAGCAACAAATCTTTGGACCCGTTATGTGAAAAGAAGTGACGGTCTATCTCCAGATGGTGGTTGGCTAACATACAAATGGAATTGCCCCAATGAAATACCTGAAGGATATGGGTTTCAAGTAGTTTCTTTGAGTGCAGCAGAGGTGACATTTACACAAAGTGGCGATAGGCGCTACGTATCTGGGACAAAGGACAAAATCGCTTATAGCTCAAATGGCAGGAAAGTCACTGTGATGGGGATGATGGATTATGACCTCAACTATGTAAAAATTATTGCATTCCCGACAATCGAATCCCAAAAATCGACCAGTGGTTTTGGGTTAAAAGTGATGGGAAGTTCTATTTTTCTTGAGAATACCCCACCTCTTGGTTATGCCTATGCGACTCATAAAGCCAAAGTGTATATTACGGATGCATTTAATATCGGTAATACTTTCCCCGGGTTAACAATTGAGAATGCCGTATTTTTCTTTTACACCGATGATAATAAATCATTTATCCGACTAGAGGCATCTAACGTGCAAAGCTGGGAGGAATTAAAGTGGTGGCGGTATGTTAGCCGAAATCGAAACAGCACCAACATTACAGCGTATTCACCTGCGTGGTATTGGGTTGTTGCTTTTACAAACGTGCAACCAGCTCAACTCAACACCTCGGGTTTTGGCTTAAAAATCCGCAACCTCGAGGGGAAAGTGACGTTTAACTCCCAGATGGGGGTAATGACTAGGCCTATTACCGTTCCGGGAAATCAAATACCGCTAGGTTCAGGTATTAACGTTGATTCCATTCGTCGGCCCATGTACACACCGACAAAGGTCGGGGAGATATTCAGCAGTGATGGTGGTTTAGGCTGGTGGCGAGACCTGAATATAGGGAATTTAGGTGAGTCTCAAATCAGTTTGTTTCAAACCAGTACTTCTCAACAGCGTGGTTATCATGGCAATCAAACGATAGCCCGAACTGCAACCCCCGCTATTTTTCTAGACGCTGCAGATTATTTTCCTTTTCCATAGGTAACCATATGAAAAAAATTAATTATGCGATATTCGCAGGAATAGTCGTGCTTATTGCTGCGTGCAAATCCCCTGTAACAGTCACACACGAAGTTTGTGAAGGGCTATTTGTTATCACGCAATCTGATGCAAATGAGTTTAAACAACACCACTGTATGAAATAAGCAAATGAACACCTACAGGCCGCTTAATTGCGGTTTTTTTGTATCTAAATTTCGGAGAATCCTATGTACAACACAGGCACAGTCACAACAACAGCAAACAGCACTAAAGCCACCGGCACAAACACAAAGTGGAAAGACAACAACTCACTTGTATCAGCAGAGCAAGTTATTTTAATTCAAAACGGAACGACAGTTTACATTAACAGTATCGCATCAATTCAAAGTGACACTGAGTTAACATTATCTTTTGCGGCTCCAGCGGCAGTAAAAAATGGGAGTTACAGAATATTAACAACAATGGTGAACTCTATTTCTGATGCTGCAAACAAGCTAGTTGCAATGAACAATGCAAATGCAGTATTTAGTGAAGTTTTGAATCGAATGTTTACAGAAACGGGAATTATCACAGTTGTATTACCTGACGGGACGACATTAAAAACAAAAACATTCGCTGAAATGGATAAGCAGCTAGATGGGAAGTTTGATAAAACAGGTGGTTCAGTTGAGGGAGGTCTTTCGGCTACAGGTGCAATTCAAACATCTGGTGGGCAAGTAACGGCACATACTGCTGGTGGAGTAGGTGCGCAGTTAGATAGTAGAGGCGATATAGCAAAAATAAGGTCGAGGAATAAAAACGGAACGTGGTTTGACCATGCAATTCCTGAAACAGCAGGAACGTTTATGCAAGTTGGTGATTGTGGTCTTGGTGGTGTAAATATAAATTTGGAAGGGTTGTATGGGAGCGGGCAAAACTTCGACTTACCTTTGATGTTCAATTCAAGAAGCACGGGACTATATGCATGGGGCGGTGCAAAGAACCCACCAAATGTTAACAAATACAACTTTCTATTTCATCAACGATGGTCAGGGAATCAAGTAACATCTCCACAGGCCATATTAGGAATGACACCAGAGGGGGATTTATTTCATTATGGTAAAACTACGTCTGAATCGTGGTTTAATAAGGTTACTTTCTACTCAACAAAAAATACAACTAAAGACTCAAACGGAAACTTAAAAGCCGCATCACCGATTATTCGAGTATTCGCTGACGATGTCGATCCAAATGAAGAAGCGGAAGGCGTCACACTCAAAAAATTACATACAGGGATTTACCAGCTTCACGGCGTTCTTGGACTACACTCTGATGCGAGTTGGGGGGGTATTAACGGCGGTATCACAATCCCATGCGGTATTAATCAACTTCCCCTTGTGTATGCGCTTTATGATGTACTGGAGAAAGGAAAACCACACCCTTTTGACGGCCGTATTGTTGAGCCCGATGAGGACGGGGATATCGTTCTATACACGTCTTATCGTCAGCATGATTTACCGCAAAATATACAGTATGAGCGATTCAAGCTTTATCCTGAGTTTTTACGTGATGCTATCGATGGCGAAGAATCAATACCGGGCTTTAATGGCAAAGTTGAATTAACACCCGGAGAACCTTGCGATATTCCTACAGGACATTGGGTTGATGTGCGTGTAAACATGCCTTCAAACTCTATCTACAATCAAAAGCAAGCTGAAGCTGAGAGACTCGCTAAGCTAGAAGCAGAGCGATTAGCACAAGAAGAAGCTAAACGTGCAGCTGAGGAAGCGGAAAGGGCAGAGCAGGAAGCAGCGGAACGTAAACAATATGGCCTTGGTGATAATGATGCCTTGCTGTAATTAGAGGTAAAAATCCTGTGTAATCATGACGGGGTTTTACACCAGAGTTACACCAGTTTTACACCAAGCAAATTTCATGCACAAAAAAACCAACCTTAAGTGGTTGGTTTTCTTAAAATAAGTTGGTCGGCATGATAGGATTTGAACCTACGACCCCCGACACCCCATGACGGTGCGCTACCAAGCTGCGCTACATGCCGAACTTTGATTAATACTACTCAATTTGCTTCTAAAAGCAATAGACTTATGATGCGACTGGTTGATATTTAAGCACTAATTTTCATTAAAACGCTTTAATTCAGTAAAGATTTTCAACAACTCAGCCAAATCAGGTTTTTCATTTCGTTCTATGGCACCTTGTTTATCGTAGATATTAAACTGGCCATTTTGATCCATGTAGAGGGTGGTATTATCTGTGGTAATGACAACATCGTCGTTGTCACCCGTGATCACCCATGGGTAAGTACGTTTAACACTAAATAAATCTTCACCTTGGCTGTAATCATCAGGTGGATTACTGACATGTAATAAACGCTGCATCAGTGTTGTCATCACATCTTGATGGCTTGTTAGCTTATCTATCTGCTGTGCAGGTGTGTTTGGCCAATAAATAAACAGTGGTACCTGCATATTATCACGGTTGAAGCGTTTACCATCTAACCATTCGTTTTCTGCTTTTCCTTGGTTATTATAATTTGCCGTCACAATAACAATGGTATTTTGCAAGCGATTATCACGCTGTAATGCAGCCATTACGCGATTGATTTGTTCATTCGTTTTTGCACTTCCTGGTGTTCCTTTAATATTCAGGAAAGAGAACCAAGGCGAGCCGTTCTTAAGGTTATCTAGCCAGTTATTCCACTGTGTAACGGTTAAGTTGTCATTATCTGCAGTTTTTGCAGGTAATGAGTAATCAGCTAAAATAGCTTGTCTGAATAATGGAGAATTAAAGCCATCTGTTGAGAATAAACCAAACTGATACCCTTGATGTTGTAAGGCTTCAATTAGCGCTGATGGATGGCGGCCATTGAGAATATTATCGAAATAAGTCGATGAAATACCATAGAATAGGCCAAATAGCGCAGTATCGTTACGTAGCCCAGCTGTGTAGTGATTCGTAAACTGCGTACTGATTTCTTTAAATTCGTTTAACGCCCCCATAGAATCTTGTTGAGATTTATTCCCTAGATCATCAATGACCAACAATAATAAGTTGTAATCAGCGCCTTGGTCATAATAACTTAAAGGTTTCAATGGGTAGTTTAACTTAAGTGCCGTTGGGCTACCTTGTTGGAATACACGATTTTGATGTTCGGTTAAGTCTAATAGGCCATACCTATCAAGTAGCTTGCGAGCTGTCATGGGTTGCGACAATGGATAATTGTAGCGTTGCATGGTGATAGGGCGATAAAAATTAGCATCGGCCCATGCATACATCAGGTGTGACATAATAAAAGTCACAATAAAAATAGCCGCCAGAGGTTTGCCGAATGTTTGGCGGTTTAAACTACGTAGTTTTTGCCAACTCCAAGTCGCAAATAACATTTCAACAAGAAAGATAATGGGAATACTGATAAACATCAGTTGCCACTCACGAGCCATTTCCCCCTTAGTTGGGTTGATGACCAAGTCCCAAACTTGCGGTGTTAAATGCAAACCGAATTGACTAAAAACACGGATATCAAAGATTAATAGTGTTATTCCTGCCGTTGCAAGGGCAACACAAAGTAGCCTCAGCAACCGCTGAGACATAACAATAAAGGTCAGTGGAAAAATAATTAGCAAGTAAGTCGCAAAGACCACAAAACTAAAGTGACCTAACCAACTGACGAAAGCATAAATTCGGCCAGTTAAGGTATCTGGCCAATCAAAAATAAACAGATAGCTGCTACTTAACACAAGGCTAAGCAGTATATTGAATAGTGCAAACCAGTGCCCCCAACCAATCATGTTAGAGACTTTGTCACGGTAGCGCAGGTGGGTGACCATACTGTTTATTTCATTAATCAATTAGTGTGATTGATCTTCTTTAACAGAAGAAAGTAATGCATTTGCGAATGATTCTGCAATCATTTTACGTTGCGCAGGCGCAACCGACGTATTCAGCAGATTCGTTACCATATTACCTAACACCATGAGGGAAAGGTCAACAGGGGTGTGATTTTTTTCTAACACACTCACGAGGTCAGAAAGTAAACCTTCAACTTTTTCATCACTATAGCGAGATGATTGTGGCATAAATTGAGACATCCTAAATTAATGAAAGCTACATATCATAGCGTATCACAGTTGGTTTTTCTTCTTTCTTCGCAACAAATTTTTGTTTAAATGGGAATAATGTTAATTCAGATTCGAAAAGTGCGTATTAGTTCAGCGCAATCAGGCTAAAAATAGAACAAATGATGGTTTCTGTTGCAGATGAATAATATCAATGTTTGAATACGCGCAACATTATTTTCGCTATAACGAAGGAGCCAACAATGAGTCTGGAAATTAACCAGATAGCTTTACACCAGCTAATTAAAAGAGATGAGCAGACCCTAGAGGTGATGTTGCGGGATTCTCTATTGACAGCAGATGGTGTCGTACAAGACATGATGGCAGAATTGCACCGCGTCTATAGTGCTAAAAGTAAAGCATTTGGTGAATTTAACGAAGAAAGTGAACTTGCTGATGCGTTAAAGTTATTGCGTAAGGGCGAAGAAGAATTTTTAGGTTTCAGCCGTGCGATGACGGTTCGCTTGAAAGATGAATTAGCCAAATATCCTTTTGCGGAAGGGGGCGTGGTTCTCTTTTGTCAATACCGTTACCTCGCGGTCGAATACTTATTAATTGCGGTGCTCAATAGTTGTGACAGCATGTTTGTCACAGAATCATTGGACTTAGGCACGACACATTATTTAGATATTCCTCATGCAGATATTGTCGCACGTATTGATTTAACCGAATGGGAGACCAATCCTGAGTCAAAACGCTATTTAACTTTCTTAAAAGGTAGAGTAGGGCGGAAAGTTTCTGATTTCTTTATGGATTTTCTGGCTGCATCTGAAGGGTTAAACGCAAAAGTTCAGAATAAAGGCTTGGTTCAGGCACTTGATGATTTTTGTGACAATGCACAAATGGACAAAAATACGCGCCAAGCTTATCGCCAGCAAGTACATAGTTATTGCACAGAACAATTACAGTCTGGAGAGGAAATTGAGCTGCAGGCGTTGGCAAAAGAGCTGCCAATGGTTGAAGAACAAAGCTTTGACGATTTCGCTCGCCAAAATGATTATCAACTCGAAGAAAGTTTCCCTGCCGATAGAGGAACGTTAAAGCAATTAACGAAGTTTTCGGGGAGTGGTGGCGGGATCACGATTAGCTTTGATGCGATGCTCATGGGGGAGCGTATCTTTTGGGACCCTGTCACTGATACGTTAACCATTCGTGGTACACCACCTAATTTGCGTGATCAATTACAACGCCGTGGTACTAAATAGGTTGTGGTGTTGAAGAGGTAGAAATAAATAACGCCGCAATTGCGGCGTTATTTACTCGGCGTCCCGAAAATTTCTAAAGCTCGGCTGTGGGCTTTAATTAAGCGCGCAGGAAGTCAATGTGCGTCACTTTTGGCTTAAATGGGTGACGTTGAACAGCCTGAACTTTTACTTTTGTTTCTTTACCATCGATAACCAGATTCAGAACTTCGTAAAATTCTGCTTTGCTTTCTTGGTTGATGATTTCATCGTGGTTAAGAGTTACAGAGATAGCTTCTTGGTTGCCACCGTAAACGATAGCTGGAAGCTGGTTATCTCTGCGCAGGCGGCGGCTCGCACCCTTACCCTGCTCTTTACGTTCAATTGCATTGATAGTTAACATTACTATTTCTCTATAAAAAGAAAATATAAATTCCTGCTACAGGCGACCCAGCAGCAGGTTCGAGATTTGGCCTAGGATAATCCATTCAGAGAACAAGATATCGGAAGGCGGGCGGCATTTTAACGAAAAATCGGCCATCCAGCAATCATTATGATCATTTTCGCGTTATGACAGGGGAGCAGCAACGCGAAAACGCCCTTGATAATCGAAGATTTTCTCTCGAATTTCCCAAAAGCGTTCTTTTTTGCGCGCGACAATAAATTGGGGATATCGTAATAAAGATTGTTGCACTAATATATCATTTGCATTATTCCACTTAAACGGAACACCTGGGGCACGCTGATGCTCACGTAAAAAACGATATTCGAACACGCGTTTTTGTGCGGGTGTGGCTAGGCGAAAACGTTCTGAAACACAGGTTCCATCTTCATCATAATAATTGATTTTAATCCATTCACCTTTGTTATCACTCCCTGTAATGAATTGCATACCACCACAACGAATAATTAACGCATCTTTGAGTTTTAAGGCGGCTTTTAGCATATCGTCAGGGTCGGTAAGCACTTCTTGGCATTTTTGACAGCGACGAGCCGCTATATCATTTTCTGCACCACAGTGTGGACATTGTTTAAAGCGAAAACGAAATTCACATTGTTTTTTCTGCTTATTTTCATCTTCTTCCCAGCCTTGGCAGCGCCGGCCGTAATGTTCAATAATTTGCCCATCAGAGGTACATTTTCCCCAAAAAATATTCGCAAATTGGCATAATGGGCAAAAAACTTGCACAGGCACACTGGTTGAATTTGGTTGACTTGACCCCACTTCAGGCCGAAATAAATCGTGTGGATTACCTGCGTAATCTAAGATTAAACAGCGTGTTTTTCCCTCATAAAGGCGTAATCCTCGGCCAACAATCTGTTGGTATAAGCTGACTGACTCTGTTGGCCGCAAAATAGCAATCACATCGACATGAGGCGCATCAAACCCTGTTGTTAATACTGAAACGTTAACGAGATAATGTAATTCTTTATTTTTAAATTGCTTAATAATTGCTTGCCTATCAATTGCTGGGGTTTCAGCCGTCACTAATGCCGCACTATTCTTCGGTAGATAACTCAGAATTTCTTTGGCATGCTCGACCGTCGCAGCAAAGATCATGCAGCCTTGTAACGGTGTTGCATATTCAATAACTTGCTCAATAATTTTAGGCGTAATGCGTTGTTGTTTTTTTAATGACAAATTAAGTTCTTGTTCGTTAAAAATACCCGATGATGTTAGTGAAACTTGGCTAAAATCATATTGTAAAACAGGCATGTCTAAGCGTTCAGGTGGAACTAAGAATTTGTTTTTAATCATATAGTGTAGGGGGAGTTCATAAATACACTCTCGGAAAAAACAATTTTCATCACCACGTACCATGCCATGGTAATGGTATTGGTAAATCCAGCCACTGTTAAGGCGGTAAGGGGTGGCTGTTAATCCTAAAATACGTAATGAAGGGTTATTAGCTTGTAAAACTTGAATAATTTGTTGGTATTGGCTCTTATCATTCAAACTTATACGGTGACACTCATCAATAATCACTAGGGAAAAATGAGCGTCAAATGCCTTAAGATTGCGAGCAACAGATTGCACACTACCGAAAACCACTTTGCTTTGAGATTCTTTGCGGTTCAGGCCTGCGGCAAATATATCGGCTTGTAGGCCATATGCGAGGTACTTAGCATGGTTCTGCTCAACTAATTCTTTCACATGGGCTAATACCAACACTCGCCCGCGAGCAAGCCGAGCCAATTCGGCAATCACTAAGCTTTTACCTGCTCCTGTTGGTAAGACAATCACAGCAGGGGCAGTCTGCTTGCGGAAATAATCAACTGTCGCATCGACAGCTTCTTGTTGGTAAGGGCGTAATACAAAAGGCATATTATTCAGTATTATGTAATTAAATCAGGTGAATGACGTTAAATTTAATTTAAAACGATGACTCTGTCTAAAGATGTAAGTTGCTGCGGTGAAACTATCACTTCACAGGGGTTATTGTTATAATGAATTATGTGATAGCAATCACAACAACCTTTCACTCTATATTCTGACAGTTGAGCGTTATTGTACGCTTCGCTGGCATTCCATCAAGTTAAGAGAATCTATGCGACTGGATAAATTTTTGTCCCAGCAATTAGGGATAAGCCGAAGTTTGGTAGCGCGAGAATTGCGCGCAGGGCTCGTAACGGTTGATGATGAAATCGTTAAGTCAGGGGCCTTTCAAGTTACGATTGATCATGAAGTCGCTTATGATGGTAATGTCCTCGTGCAAGTTACTGGGCCGCGTTATTTTATGTTACATAAGCCACAAGGCTATATTTGCTCAACAGATGACCCAACACATCCAACAATTCTTTTTTTTATTGATGAGCCTCTCGCACAAAAACTGCATTCAGCAGGGCGTTTAGATATCGATACAACGGGGCTTGTCTTATTAACTGATGATGGTCAGTGGTCACATCGCATTACTTCACCGAAGCATCATTGTGAAAAAACATACCGAGTTCAATTGAGTGACGATATCGCCAATGATGTTGCCGAGCAGTTTGCTCAGGGCGTTATGCTTAACGGGGAAAAACACCTAACTAAACCAGCAAAACTGGAAATTATCAGCCCTAGAGATGTCAGGTTGACGATTAGTGAAGGGCGTTATCATCAAGTGAAACGCATGTTTGCTGCGGTGGGGAACCATGTTTGTGGGTTACATCGTGAACGCGTTGGTGAAATTTGGCTCGATGAGACTCTTGAGCCCGGAGAATACCGTCCACTGACGGAAGAAGAGATCAACAGTATTAACGTACCACGTAAATAAATAGCAGGAGTTTAAAGAGTGCAACAGCAGCGTTCATCCTATTTGGGGCTGATACTAATTCTAGGTTTATTATCGATGTTAATGCCGTTGGCCATCGACATGTACCTACCAAGCTTTCCGACGATGATGCATTATTTTAATGTAGATGAAGGGCGCATTCAAATGACGCTCAATAGCTACATTTTTGGTTTTGCTATAGGGCAATTATTTTATGGGCCGATGGCAGATAGCATTGGTCGTAAACCTGTTATCTTGGGTGGAGTCGTTGTTTTTGCAATTGCTTCAGCGGCTTGTGCTATCACTGAATCGATTGACTCACTGATTTGGTTGCGTTTTTTACATGGTTTTGCCGCGGCAGCTGCAAGTGTTGTGATTAATGCACTTATGCGGGATATGTTTACCCGTGATGAATTCTCAAGAAGTATGTCTTTTGTTGTCTTAGTGATGACAATCGCACCGTTATTAGCCCCTATTTTAGGGGGAGAGCTAATGCGCTGGTTCTCATGGCATGCAATTTTTTGGAGCATCGCTATTGCTGCGGTTATCGCTGTTATTTTAGTGAGCTGTTTTGTGCGGGAAACACTCCCCGTTGCCAAAAGGCAAAAATTTCATGTTGGAACAACATTAAGGCAATTTGCGACTTTATTTAGAGCAAAACAAGTATTGTTCTATATATTAGCGAGCTCATTTTCTTTTGCAGGAATGTTTTCGTTCTTAAATGCAGGCGCTTTTGTGTATATCGATTTAAATGGGGTATCTCCACAGAATTTCGGCTACTACTTTGGTATCAATATCATCTTCCTGTTTATTATGACGACCATTAATAGCCGTTATGTAAGGCATTTTGGCGCGGAGAAAATGCTTTACTTTGGTATTATTATCCAATTTGTGATGGGCGTGTGGTTGCTTGTGACAACGGCATTTACATTAGATTTTTGGACATTGGTTATCGGTGTTGCAATCTATGTTAGTGGAATAGCGATGATCACTTCTAACGCAATGGCAGTGATCTTGGATAATTATCCACATATTGCAGGAACCGTTTCTTCATTGGCAGGAACAATAAGGTTTTCAATTGGCGCACTCGTTGGAACTTTGTTATCACTAATACCTGCTCAGAGCGCATGGCCAATGGTCGGCTCTATGGTTGCTTGCGTGGCGCTCTCAATGTTATTTGTTTTACTAGCCAAAAAAACAAAATAAATCATATGTTTTCAAGTTTCATGGATGAAACTGAGAACACTCAATTCTCTTCTTCATTATTTATAACGGACTAATCAAAGTTTGTTCTAGTTACTTTCCCATATAATTCATTTATCTATTAGAGATAAAAGTGATTGCTCGATAAAATCGAGTGATAACGCAGTGGTATTAATAATCTTTAGTGAAAAATGATCTAAATCAATTATCATTACAGCTGAATTTGTTAAATTTATGTTTTGTGATTTGATATGCATTGCAACATTATTCATTAATAAAAATTTGGATTTACTTCAAAAATAAACTGTTTTTTACTATTTTCTTTTCACAAATGTAAAAAAAAGTTAAGTGTTTTATGCAAGATGTTAGGATGTAGCGATCAAAATTAGTTTATATTTTAAGATATTTGCTATTAAAATGAATATGCAATGATTTATGTCACAAAAATTTAACGACATTTTGTTTTTTTAATGTTATATTTAAGATTCGATATTTAACATTCATGTTACTTTTTGGATAACTTAAAGTTCGGTTTGAACGATGAATGAGTGGCTTAAGCCCATGTTAGGTCAAGTAAGAAATTAAATATCAATACTTGGCAAAATACTAGAATGTATCAATAGGATATCTTTGTGGAAAAATTAGGTCTTTCGGTGGTGCACAGGCTACCGCAAAGCTACCGCTGGTTATCAGGCAAAATAGGTACGGATGTTGAAGTTGTACCTATGAATGATGCCGATAGCGATAAGCTTGTGGGGCTGAAATTACTTAGCCATGACTGTGCGACAGATTGTATTGCAATGCAACAATTGTCTGAATCATTATCAGATATGCAGATTGCCAACGCGATCTTAGAGTGGCAAAAAGAAATTTGCCTATTTATTCATGCTAATGATGAGTTGGCAGCTATGTGCCGTTTAAAAGCCTCTGGCGTTGCTATTGCAGAACTTTCTTCTGGTTTTTATAGTGCTTAGTTTTGAGTATATTTAATATTTTATTAGTTATTATAGTGGCTTGATTACTTATTATTATTTTAGTTACAGGTTTTATTCGGTTACGTGTTTAAAGCTTGTTTTTGAATGAGTATTATCGCGAGGTGGGCTTGGTGTTTTAGTTGTTTTTTACCTAAAAATCAAATAGCTATCACTAAGTTTAGTCAAAAAATTCCCAATAAAAAAGCTTCCATCAAATGGAAGCTTTTTTATTGGGAAGGGATATAGGATATTATAAAAACTTATGAGCCATTAATAATGCGCCTGCTGGCATAATATCTTTTGCTCCAGTATGAGTTAGTCATTTCAGAAACGATAACACCACTACTGGTTGATGCATGGACAAATTTTTGGTCACCAATATAAATGCCAACATGCTTCATAGTACGGCCTGTTTTAAATAAAACAATATCACCGACTTTTAGATTATTACGTTTTACGCTTTTGCCGGAGGATTCTTGTTCAGAGGTCGTACGAGGGAGTTCAACACCAAATTGTTCAAGAAATGTTCTCTGTACGAAGCTTGAGCAATCAACACCTTTCTTTGTTGTGCCGCCAAGACGATAAGCTACGCCTTTCCAGCTTGCGTATTGATCCATTATTTTAGATTTAGTATCAACACTTTGTACTAACTCTTCGAATTCATCTTGAGATGCCATCGTCAACGAGTCACCCGCAGAACCATTTAGCATACGAGTATCTGATTTAGCAGTATATTGTGTGTTTTTAGCTGACTTTGGGTTGGTACATGCTGTGAGCGTTACGGCGATTGCAATTGCCGGAACAATGCGCCAAGCATAGCGCTTAAGTTTTTCAGAGGTTAGCATTCTTATATATATCCCTTACCATTTTTCTTTTTAGTACTTTATTGTGTAAAAAGACACAAAAAAACTAAACTTATCCCTGTGAAAAACGCATTATAGATGGCAAAACTGTGTTTTTCGCAGAAAGTGTTTATCGTAGTACCACTAAACTTCGAATGTACTAGTCATATTTAATGACTTATTGAGTATAGGAGATAAGTCAATATTTACTAAATTTACTAAGACATTCTTTACATTTTTTTGTTTAGAAGATTCAGCATCGTAGTAGTACCAAATCAAACCTTTAAGAGCATACATAAACAAAAGCAAAATGGCGAGTTAATAGGGGTGAAATTTACAAAACATTAGATAAAAGTGCCTATTTGCCATTGGTTTATGTGACAATTGTCTACAATGAAGGATATTACTTATAAAGATGGTATTTTTAACTAGTAAAATATGAACTAAATCACACTTTTCTATGTGTTATTTCAGTGAATTTGCATAATTAAGGACTTTTCAAACTAGAAGTGTAAAGAAGTTTAAGTTTTTATTTAGAGGGAGTGTGTTTGTACTCAAATAAACAGTTTAATTCTTGTTAAGAAAGTCCATTAGAATAAAAAACACTCAGAAAATAATTTAAAAAATAAAAGTACTGTATGTATATCAGTATTTTCTGGTTGTATTTATTAGTAATTCTCCACAATATTAATATCGACTAGTGAGTAGCATTCTACCATAACCATTCATAACCAATGTATTGTTAGAGCAACTCTAATAATACGTCAATATAACTAGATATTTAATGGTGACAGCAAAATAGGGGGCGAGGAATGTGTCTATATCTTAAGATTATAGCCACGATAAAGTCGTTGTTCGAAATCAGCAAACCGGCGATTTAGGGTGGAACGAGCAATTCTAGTTGAGAAATAATCAATGGGGATTAGGTTAGATGAGCCAAGGTTATCTATAATAATAAATTGACCATAAGGTTTATAGCCTAGTTGATAAACGATGTTATAAGTTTTGAGCGCCATCGTGGTAATAGCCTCTTTGTATATGTTCTTTTTAAATTGCTCATAAGCAATTTTCATGTTTTTTTTATGTTTTAAAAAAACTTGTTTATTTTTAAGATAATAATCTAAGGTATTTGAAACATTCCCTGTCTTATCTTTGATTAATTGGAACACATATCCTAGCCCCCGATCAGTTTGCTGGGTGCCATAGTAATGAGAAATCGTTTTTACGGTAAGATTCTTTTTATACAAGCGTTTATAATAGCGAACCTCTCTTAATGTTTCTTTATCATCTCGCCCACTTAAATGAACTTTTACACATAGGTGATTATACTCGGGATGCTGATAACAAGCACGTTGCCTGCCTGATGCGATCAAGTTTTCAGAAGGTAATAAAATTTTTTTATCTAAGTTCATATTCATGATAATAAACACTTTTTTTAACAAATTTAAGGTGTTTGATATATAGATATACCTAAAATGGCATAGCGACG
This sequence comes from Providencia sp. PROV156, assembly GCF_028480905.1. Classification (NCBI taxonomy): domain Bacteria; kingdom Pseudomonadati; phylum Pseudomonadota; class Gammaproteobacteria; order Enterobacterales; family Morganellaceae; genus Providencia; species Providencia sp. PROV156. The sequence continues at coordinate 50,703 of NZ_JAMPPE010000028.1, forward strand.
ATTTTTATAAATTAATTGACCAATGCTAATAGATTATATTTATAAAGTGTTGCATTTTGTGTGGTTAATTAAGTGTGAGGCAAGTCATATATTTTGTTTTGATAAATAATAAAACAAAAAATAAAAAACTACGGCTATAAATGAAATTATTAATATCCCTTTGGAATTAGTATGTCGTCCTCAGGCAATTCAGCCAAATAAATACTTTAACTGTAAATAAATTACAGGAAGTGACGATAACATAATTTTAAACGGGAATTTCGTTATGAATAGCTCAGTAAAAAAAATGGTAATGGCTTTTTTAGCAGTAACAGCATTGAACTCAAGCTTTTCAGTATTTGCATCTGAAAACAGTGAGGTAAAACGCAGCAATACAGGCGTTATTCGATTTACTGGAGCTATTGTAGCAGCGCCTTGTATTGTCGAAGCCAATGCGAATAAAGTAGAAACCAAATGCTGGAATGATAGTGGTAAATTGGAAACCGCATCTGCAGATATTCGTAAACTAAAGAATCAAGAAATGTTGCTTCCGAATCAAAAAGGTACTCAACAATTCAACTGGATTAATAAAGATAAAACCCTAGGTATTTACACAATAAAATACGATTAATTTTGAGACGAACACAAATTGAATATAGCAAACTAAGATGAAAAGGTATGCAATGTTTAATTTTAATGACATATGCCTATGAACAATAAATTCATAGGCATATAAAGGCTTATTTCTTTCAAATCAAAAGCAGAAATTAATCACAACGACCCATATAACGACGCTCAGCGATATGAATACGAATTTTTTCACCGGTTGTTAAATATTCAGGAACTTGAACTGTTAACCCTGTAGCCATCGTTGCAGGCTTAGTTCGTGCGCTAGCCGAAGCCCCTTTAATTGCTGGGGTTGTCTCAATAATGACCATATCAACCGTTTGCGGTAACTCTAAAGCAAGAACTTGCCCATCCATTGTTAACACTTGCATTCCTGGTAACCCTTCTTCAGGAATGAAAAGTAATTCTTCTTCAATATCGGCTTTTTTGAAAAGGTAGGGAGTATAGTCTTCATTGTCCATAAAGACATATTCATCACCATCAATATAAGAAAAGCTCACTCCACGACGGGTTAGGGAAATTGTTTCTAAAATATCATCGCCTTTGAAACGCTCTTCAACTTTCTGGCCCGTTTTGATATCAGTAAAGCGCATTTTATATAATGTACTCGCTCCACGAGCACTAGGTGCTTGAATATCAATGTCTTTTACAAGTAATAATTTGCCATTGTAGTTAATTGCTAAACCACGTTTGATTTCGTTGGCCTTGGCCATAAATAACCTTCTTTAGGGTTGTCAAAAAGAGTGCGACAAAATTACTCGCAGATAAAGAATTAGGCAAGATGCTGAAGTCAATTTTCAGTGAAAAATTTTTAGGTGGCATATCAGTGTGGATATAACCAGAGGGCGATATCCACACTGAAAGGGTTAATAAATAGGTAGTAAGCCAGATAGTGACAATAAATGAGCAACCGCATTAATTAATCCAAAGAGGATCACAAAGCCAATAATAAAGCTCCCACCTGGTGCTTTGTAGCTGTTGTTAGGGTAACGTTTACGACTTGCTTTCGCCATCAGCGCAGGGACAATGACTGCCCAAATAGTAGCTGCCAACCCTGCAAAACCAATCGCATAAATAAACCCATTAGGAAAAATCAGTGCGAGTATTGTTGGTGGTAAAAAAGTGACTAAGACAGATTTAAGGCGCCCAAATTTGTTATCTGCAAATTTGAAAAAATCAGCAATAAAATCAAATAACCCTAAAGACACGCCTAAGAAAGAACTCGCTAGAGCCATATAAGAAAACAGGTTCAAAAATTGAGATATAAAGCTGCTCTGGGTAGAAATATTCATTTGAGCCAGTAATGCATCAATATTGTTGCCATTTTCTCTGATTTCAATAAATGACATTCTTGGAATATTTCCTTGGATCGCATACTGCCACAAAATATAGATAACCACGGTAATGGTGGCCCCATACACTAGGCTCTTAACAACACTACGGCTATCTTTATTATAATATTTAACTAATCCAGGAACATTACCGTGATAACCAAATGAGGTTAATAAATAGGGTAATGCGGCTAAGGCATAAGGAAGATATTGGCTTTCACCATGCTCAGTTTGGTTGAATAGGATAGCTGGTGATGCGGTTGAAATCATTCCACCGATTGACATAATAAAGGTGATGACCATCCCGCCAATTAAAATGGTACTTAACCTATCGACAGCACGAGTAGAAAGCCACACAAAAAAAGCCACAATAAATGCAAAAATAAAGCCTGCACCCGCTTGTGGTATTTGTATTTTTTCTGACAAATTCGCGGTGATGATAGAGCTTCCTGCAGAAATATAGGCGTAAGTAAGAATATAAAGCACAAAAGTAACGGATAAACTGTTAATAGAATTCCATGTCGTGCCTAATAAGTCTTTGACCATAGTATGGAAACTGGCGCCAGCTGGGTAATTCATATTGGCTTCTAAAATCATTAACCCAGAAAGTAACATGCAAATAAAGGTATAAATTAACAGTATGACAGAGCCTGTGAACCATACGCCGGAAGTCACCATAGGAATTGAAAACATACCCGCACCTACCGCAGTACCGGCAATGATCATCGCACCTCCTAATATAGAAGGATTTTTTTGTTGTGTTGTTCCATCAATAGCCATGGTGGCTCCTAAATATATCGTTTCACTGTACTAGCTAAATGATACGGTAAGAGTGCAGTATTGTAAATATAGTAAATGGAATAAAATAGGGAAAAATGAGTAATTAGAAAGGGATGGATGATAAACGTACAAAAAGAGGATGTTGTACGTTTACACTTGATTAGGCTTTGTGGTGATAGAAACGTTGTGTAAGCCAGAGGTCAACAGCATTGCGGCTAGCTTCAAAATGAGGCTCTGGGAGCTTATCAGGTGAAACCCACATTAAGTTTTCACATTTATCTGCTTCCATAATTCGAGGTTCAACCTCACCGTTATATTCAACATGCATACAAATAGAAACGGTATGTTTACCTTCTTGTTGATAAGTCTGTAAATTATTGCTGATACCAAAAACAGTCGGAGCTTGGATATCAATACCAATTTCTTCTTTTATTTCACGAATGGCACAATCTTCAAAGGACTCACCAGGGTCCACATGTCCCCCGAAAATGGACCAATAGGGCGCATGTTTACTACTGCGTTTGCCCATCAAAATTTGTCCCTGTTTATTAGTGATTAGAACACCAACACCGGCGACGACATGAGTATGCTGAGACATATATTCTCCTTATTATTTTATTTTTCAGCGCGCTGATCCTGACATAATCTTGTAGAAAAACAAGCAGGAAAAAGTACAAATATCACTGAAAACAATATGCTTTAATGTTATAACTATAATTAAATTTAAAGACACGATAATCATGATAAGGGAGATTAGTGGTTATGACTCGCCGGGTTGCTACAATTACATTAAATCCTGCTTACGACCTTGTGGGCTTATGCTCTACTATCGAAGTTGGTGAAGTCAATTTAGTCAAAACCGCTAGCCTCAACGCGGGTGGTAAAGGTGTCAATGTCGCAAAAGTGCTCCGTGACTTAGGTATTGATATCACTGTTAGTGGTTTTATGGGAAAGGATAACCAAGAAGAGTTTCAACATTTTTTCAGTGAAAATGGCATGGCGAACCGTTTTAGTATGGTGCCAGGGCGTACACGGATTAACGTGAAACTCACGGAAAATAATGGGGAGTCAACGGATTTCAACTTTTCAGGCTTTGAGGTCAGTAAAGACGATTGGAACCGTTTCTCCACAGAGTCACTTAATTGGTTAGGCCATTTCGATATGGTCGTTGTCAGCGGAAGTTTACCAAGTGGTATTGACCCAGAAGAATTCACTCGTTGGATGACTCGCCTTCGCCAATTATGTCCATGTATTATTTTCGATAGTAGCCGAGAAGCCTTAAAGGCAGGTTTGAAAGCGTCACCATGGCTAGTAAAACCTAATCGTCATGAGTTAGAAAGTTGGGTTGGCCGAAAACTGCCAGATTTACAAGATGTTGTAGCCGCAGCGCATGAGTTAAGAGACAAAGGAATTTCTCATGTTGTTATTTCATTAGGAGAAGAAGGGGCTCTGTGGGTTAATGCTTCGGGTTCTTGGCTGGCGAAACCGCCACATTGTGAAGTGATAAGCACGGTTGGGGCTGGTGACTCGATGGTAGCAGGGCTAGCTTATGGGTTACTCAATGGTGAGTCCAGCGAGCATACGTTACGTATGGCGACCGCAATTTCTGCACTATCCGTTTCTCAGCCAGATGTCGGTTTAAAAAATAGAAACAAATTAGCGGATATGATGGCAAAAATTGAAATGAAATCGTTATAGTTAATGAATTTCAAACGACCCCCACATGATAATGCGGGGGTTTTTATATTAGAAAGCCAATAATTAGCTACTTTGCTGTGCTTTCAACCATGCAATTTCTTGTGGCCAAATATCGGGGTTAATGGTTTCTAAAATCAAGGGGATACCATCGAAACGGCTATCTTGCATAATATACGTGAATGGAACAAAACCAATATTCCCTTCACCTAAACTATGGTGGCGGTCAACACGACTGGCAAATTCACTTTTAGCATCATTAAGGTGCATTCCCTTTAGAAACTCAAAACCAACAATATCTGCAAATTGGCTAAATGTGTTGTCACAATCTTCGGCTGTGCGTAAGTCATAACCTGCGGCAAATGCGTGGCAAGTATCAATACAAACGCCTACACGGCTTTTATCTTTCACCCGTTCAATAATTTTTGCAAGATGCGTAAAGTCAAAGCCTAAGTTAGTGCCTTGTCCCGCCGTGTTTTCAATTACAGCGGTCACGCCTTCGGTCTCAGCAAGCGCAATATTAATAGATTCAGCAATTCGAGCTAAACAATCGTCAATTTCAATTTTCTTTAAATGACTACCCGGGTGAAAGTTAAGTAAATCAATACCTAATTGTTCACAACGCTGCATTTCATCGATAAAAGCGACACGAGATTTCTCTAGAGCCTCAAATTCGGGGTGACCTAAATTGATCAAATAGCTGTCATGAGGAAGGATTTGGTGTTTACCGTACCCATATTTTTTGCAGTTATCTTTAAATTTCTTAATTACGTCTTCGCTTAGTGGCGCAGCTTTCCATTGGCGCTGATTTTTTGTGAACAAAGCAAAAGCGGTTGCATTGATTTCATGTGCGCGAATAACAGCTTGGTCAACCCCACCAGAGGCGCTGACATGTGCTCCAATATATTTCATTTTTGACTCCTTTTTGTTGGAGTATGCCATTAATAAGCAAATAAATGAAATCAACAAAAAAGCCACCCATTGAGGTGGCTAAAAGTGAGGAGAATATATGCTAAAAAATGCTTTGAATCAGTATGTTAATTAAGAGCCCACCGACAATCAACCAAACAAACAGGATAAGTGCCATCAGTAATGGCTTAATACCCGCTTGGCGAATAGCACTAACATGGGTAGTTAACCCTAAAGCAACCATTGCCATAGCCAGTAAAATCGTATCCAAGGCTATGATTTGTTGTACGAATACATGGGGCAGTAAATTGAGTGAATTGAAACCTGCGACAACAATAAAAAATACGGCGAACCAAGGAATCGTAATTTTACTTTTCTGAGTGTTTGTTGTTTGGTTTGCGGCTGTTTTACGGCTTAAGAAAGCCGATAAAATAATCAAAAAAGGCGCAAGCATCATTACACGGATCATTTTGGCGATGACAGAGGCATTTTCTGCGTCAGTACCAATAGTGTGGCCTGCTGCAACAACCTGTGCAACTTCATGTACTGTTGAACCGATATAAATCCCAAAAGTTTCTTCTGTTGCAGGAAACCAGCCAAAGTGCGCATTTAACTGGTAAATCCAAGGATAAACAAAAATACAAATAGTCCCAAAGATAACAACCGTTGATACGGCAACTGCAACTTTACTTGCAGAAGCTTTCACCACGGGTTCAGTAGCCATGACTGCGGCTGCGCCACAAATGCTACTACCTGCACCAATCAATAACGTGGTTTCTTCATCAAGACCGAACACTTTTTTACCTAGCCAATATGCTAATAAAAAAGTTGAGGTTAATGTTAAGGCATCAATGATAACCCCTGTAGCACCTACATCCGTAATTTGTTGGAAAGTAAGGCGAAAACCATACAAAATTATACCCGCACGGAGAAAATAGTGCTTAGCAAATTTAATGCCGGCATCACAAGATTGACTGGCTACGGGGTAAAAAGTATTCCCTACAATAATTCCTAATAAGATTGCGAGGGTTAATGCACCTAAGCCGATATCCATAAACCAGGGTTGGTCACCTAGGTAAATTGCAATAGCAGTCAGAATACCGGCTAAAATAATACCGGGTATCAGTTTTAATATAGGATTTAGGTTATTCCGCTCAAGGGGGCTGGTGTCACTTTTATTCATGATAATGCTCTTTATTACCGCTTATAAGATTTAGTAATAAGGATATAACAAAATCAATAATAATTTAAATTGATTGTCTTCATATAATCTACCACTAAAATAGATTAGAAAGTTTCTTCTGGAATATTGCAAATAAATCGTTAATATTAACATTATTATTACAAATACTAAAAATCACGTTGGGGCTTACCTTTATGCGAATTACACTTAGGCAACTTGAGGTTTTTACGGAAGTATTAAAGAGTGGCTCCACGACGCAAGCATCTCAGTTATTAGCGCTTTCACAATCTGCAGTCAGTGCGTCGCTAACGGATTTAGAAGGTCAATTAGGCGTTCAATTATTTGACCGTGTGGGTAAACGACTTGTTACTAATGAGCACGGAAGGCTTTTATATCCCAAAGCGTTAGCGTTATTAGAGCAAGGGTTAGAAGTTGAGCAACTCTTTAAAAAAGAGATGGGCGCCGTGCGTCTTGCTGCCAGTACAACGATTGGTAATTATATTTTACCCGAAGTCTTAGCGGGGTATCGTCATGACCACCCTGATATTCCTTTAGAGCTTTTTATTAGTAATACAGAAGAAATTATTAAGGCAGTCATGGAATTTAGGGCGGATGTTGGGTTAATTGAAGGTGTTTGTCATAGCCCTGAATTAATTTCTAAAGCATGGTTAAAAGATGAGCTCGTTATTTTTGTTTCCCCCCAAAACCCATTAGCGAATAAAAAAGTCTCTTTAAAAGATTTGCGTGATGCGCCTTGGATTTTACGTGAAAGAGGTTCAGGTACACGGGATGTCCTTGACCAACTATTATTTGCACATCTTCCGGGTTTTCATATTTTGATGGAGCTAGGAAATTCAGAAGCTATCAAGCATGCAGTTCGTTACGGAATAGGTATAAGCTGTTTATCACGTCGAGTGATCGAAGAACAATTAGAAAATGGCTCTCTAGTCGAATTAAAAATAGACGAACTTCATTTAGAAAGAACGCTATATTTGATTTATCACCGTCAAAAGCATATTTCGAGTGCGATTACTAATCTTCTGTCTTACTGTAATTAAAAATCCTCGTCATCTTTTAACCTG